>NZ_JBQILM010000074.1:0-1873 GCF_056797215.1 Evtepia sp. | reverse complement strand
ACGGATATTCCCCGGAAGCTGCCCTGCACAAAATCAAGGAGGACGGCTTGACCTTCTCCGTGACCCTCTCAAAGTGGACCGTGTATAAGTACATCAACGACGGGGTATTTCTGCGAGTGACCAATAAGAGCCTGCCGATGGGTGGAAAGAGAAAGACCGAGTACAAGAAGGTCCAGGCGGCGAGGGTGCCGAAGGGGGACAGTATCGAGGACAGGCCGGAGGAAGTGGCGACACGGGAAGAGCCGTTTCACTGGGAAATGGATTCTGTGCTGTCCGCCAAAGAGGGCGGGAGCAAGAAGCGGTTCCTGACCATGACGGAAAGAACGTCGCGGGCGGACCTCATGTTTCTTATGCCGGACGGGACAATGGCAAGCGTGGTGGCCGTGCTGGATATGCTGGAAAAGAAACTGGGGAGCTTCAACTTTCGGCGGATATTCCAGACAATCACCGTGGACAATGGCAGCGAGTTCCAAGACTGGGAGGGCATGACGCGGACCGTGACCGGAGAAGGGGACCGGACGCATATCTATTACTGTCATCCGTACAGCGCCTACGAACGAGGGAGCAACGAGAACGGAAACCGCATGATTCGGCGGCGGGTGCCGAAGGGGACGGACTTCACCGGGATAACCGAGGCGGACACACTGGAAGTACAGAGGTGGGTAAACGAGTACCCGCGCGGCATCCTTGGGGGAAGGTGTGCCGGGCGGGTGCTGCTGGAGCTTGCCCAGGGGGCAGGCATTGAAGGGGTAGAACTGCTTTTGTAAATAATGCACAAAAAAGTGTTTTAGATTTTTCTGCATTTAACCCTTGACATTTTCCGGGGGGAGAAAAAGCAAAAAAAGTATTGCATCCCTGGGAAAGCTGTGATATACTACCAGGGCATTATGCGTGGGAGTGCGGATTTTCCGCCCGGTGCCCGGAGAAAAACCGGGTTGGCGGAGGAGATGATGCCCCCGGAAGAATAACTGAAAACAGGAGGAAACAAACTATGGCAGTCGTATCTATGAAGCAGCTTCTGGAGGCCGGCGTACACTTCGGCCACCAGACCCGCCGGTGGAACCCCAAGATGGCCACCTACATTTACACCGAGCGCAATGGGATCTATATCATTGATCTCCAGAAGACGGTGAAGAAGCTGGAGGAGGCCTATAACTTCGTCCGCTCCCTGGGCGAGAAGGGCGAGACGCTGCTCTTCGTGGGCACCAAGAAGCAGGCCCAGGAGGCCATCAAGGAAGAGGCCGGCCGGGTCGGCATGTACTGGGTGAACGCCCGGTGGCTGGGCGGAATGCTCACCAACTTCAAGACCATGCGGGGCCGTGTGGACCGTCTGGCCCAGCTGAAGAAGATGCAGGAGGACGGCACCTTCGACATGCTGCCCAAGAAGGAAGTCATCAAGCACATGGGCGAGATCGCCAAGCTGGAGAAGTACCTGGGCGGCGTCACCGAGATGCGCAAGCTCCCCGGCGCCCTGTTCGTGGTGGACCCCCGCAAGGAGCGCAACGCCATCAACGAGGCCCGCAAGCTCCACATCCCCATCGTGGCCATTGTGGATACCAACTGCGACCCCGACGAGATCGACTACGTGATCCCCGGCAACGACGACGCCATCCGGGCCATCAAGCTGATCTCCTCCGTCATGGCCAACGCCATCCAGGAGGGCCGGCAGGGCCAGGACCAGGCCCCCGCCGCTGAGCCCGAAGCCCCCGCCGCCGCGGAGTAATCAAACAACAGGCATGATTATGTAGGGGGCGGCCCCCTGGACGCCCCGCAGGGAAGAAAACGGGCCGTCTATAGCAAGATCCAAAATTGCTGACAAAGGCGCTCCGTAGGGCGCGACGACCCGGCGCGCCGTTTGCGGCAGGACGGCGGG
>NZ_JBQILM010000073.1:0-1898 GCF_056797215.1 Evtepia sp. | reverse complement strand
GGGAACACCGTTGTGGCCGTCCAGGCCGCCGCCTCTGCCTCCTCCTGGGCCTTGGTGTGGATTTCGTCATAGCTTCGCACCAAGTTCTCTTCCTCCAACTTGTAGTGGATGTCAAACAAGTCGTAGAACTGCGCCTCTGTCACCGGCTGCACCGTCTTGGCCGCGTAGGCGTAGTGGAACACTGGGCGCCCCGCCACCGCCTCGTCAGGGACCACCAGGATATACCGCTGTCCGTTGCCGCTGTCGTAGTTTTGCAACAGATGTTCCGTATGGACCCCACCAGGGGACAAGGTGGTATTCCCCAGGGTAATGGATTGGGTGTAGCGGCTTAAGTGTTCCTCCAAGTAGGCCCGGCCGTGGATGAGATACTCCCCCGGTTTCAGCTCCACCGGCGGGTAGCCCGCAAGGGAGCGCAGGGTGGCGTAGTCGCTAAAGCGCAGCACAGGGTCCCGGTCAAAGTAGCGGTAGTAATCTCCGCCGGCTTCCACATACTTCATGAGCTGGTCGTCCTCCCCCTGGTAGATGCTGTAGTACAACGCCTGCTCCACAGGGATATTCGCCTGGATATAGTCCAGATAGTCCTGGCTGAGGGGCTGATCATCCGCGGTGCCGATATACAGGTCAAAGCAGGCATTTTCCGCCGCCCGACCCAAAAAAAGCCCACGAAATACCATCCCAGCCCCCTCGGAAATCAGGGTGGCAGTGAAAATCAGGGAGAGGATGGCCATCACCACCCCCATGGTGGCCAGCTTGGCGGTGAGGGTCCGGAAAATCAAAAGATTCTGTCCCCGATACTTCCGCTCTGGCCGTTTGTCAAAAAAGGCTGGAACCCCAGAGGCAAAGCTGAGGAAAAAGCAAAAGAGGAATACGATGATGCACCCTGCCCCCAAAATTCCACAGGGCAGGCTTCCCACCATAATCAAACAGGTTCCCACAACGCCAAGCACCAGGGAAAGGCCAAAGAGGCCCCGGCGCTTCCCTCTGCTCTGAACCACCACACCCTCATTTTGCCGGTCGAAATAAATGAGGTCGTGTATCTTTAGCTTGCGGATCCGCCGCCGGCTTCTGCCCAGGGCGTAGAAATAGATGAGGGCGAAGTACAACACCGTCAACCCCAGGGCCTTCGGCGCCAGGGACAGGGAGAGCTGGTAGGGCAAGCCGAACAAGGCCAGTGCGATGGCCCGCAGGGCCTGGTAGAGCAGGCTCCCCAGGAGGATACCCAGCACCAGGGCACAGCCCCCCACAGCCAGGTTTTCCAAAAAGAACAACCGGGCCACTTGTTTGTGTTCCAGGCCGATGAGGAGATAGGTGCCCAGCTCCCGGCTGCGGCGGGTGAGCATAAAGCGGGTGGCATAGGTCACCAGCCAGCCGAAAATACACACCACCACTAGGCTGGACAGGGCAATGACCGTCGGCAACTGGGACATGGCCCGGGACAAGGTCTTGAGCTCTTGGGACACCGCCAGGCCGTTGAAGGCGTAGAGCAGGGCGGCGGCCAGGACGATGGTGACGAAGTAAACCAAATAGTCCTTGGCCTGGCGCTGGGCGTTGCGCAGGGACAGCTTAGATAACGTCACTGACGTCACCCCCCAGCAGCGCCAACACGTCCAAAATCTCATGGTAGAACACCGGGCGTCCCCGCTCCCCCCGGAGCAGCTCATTGAACAGTCGTCCGTCCTTGAGGAACAGCACCCGCTTGGCATAGCTGGCGCTGTAGGCGTCATGGGTCACCATGAGGATGGTAGCCCCCAGGTCCTGGTTCAGCCGGGTCATGATCTCCAAAAGGTTCTTGGATGCCTTGGAATCCAGGGCCCCGGTGGGTTCGTCGGCCAGCAGCAAGGACTGTCCCGCCACCATAGCCCGGGCGCAAGCCGCCCGCTGCTTCTGGCCCCCAGAGA
>NZ_JBQILM010000072.1:0-1960 GCF_056797215.1 Evtepia sp. | reverse complement strand
AGGTCGAAGTGGGCCCCCTGGGAGAACAGCTCATAAGTAAAATCCTCAAACTGGCCCTCGTAGCGGACAAAGCCGTAGCCCGCCAGATTCTCCAGTGTCACTGCCTTCCCCGCCAGAAGGAGGGGGTGCCGCTGGGAGATGAGGATGTGGGGGGTCATATGGGCCAGGGGGTGGTAGATCAGCTGCCTGTCCCGAAAGAGGGCCAGCATGTTTTTCCGCTGGCCCTGGCCGAAGTGGAGCACCCCCACGTCCGCCCGGTGGTTGTATACGTCCTCCATCACGTCGATGGGGTCCCCCTCCTGAAGGCGGTGGGCATAGGCGGGGAGGTCCTTGTGCTGGAGCACCGTCTGAATGAAGCTCTCCATAATATGGGAGTACTTGGTCATGGACACCGACAGGGATATGTCCTGCAAATCGTCGGCGGTGGGGCGGTTGAACATGCCCGCCAGCTCTCCCAGCACCCGCTGGGCCCGCCGCTGGAACTCGATCCCCTCGGGGGTGAGGGTGACGCCGTGGTTGGAGCGCGTAAACAGCGGCGCGCCCACATTCTGCTCCAGGTCGCGGATGATTTTGCCCAGACGGGGCTGGGAGATGAACAGGGACTGGGCCGCCCGGTTGATGGAGCCCGTCTGCGCTACCGTCATAAAATACTCCAGATGTTCCAGGTTCATGCCAGAAAACCTCCCGTTTTTGTTCCAACACTTTCCTGCCCTATTGTACCACATTTCCCCGCCATTGTGCACAATAAATAAATCCTCTGTTAATACTTTTTAGAATATCGGTTATATAAAACAGAGACTATCCAAAGGGAGATTATTATGCTATAATATCGACAAAGACCGCAGGCCGTACAGCGCCGCGGTAGTAGAAAGTGCTCAAAATGACCGGTCATTTTGCCCGGCGGCCCTGCCGCCGGAGATCGTGCGGGCGCTTTTCCAGGAAACGTACGAAAGGAAGTGTTTTGTTATGGACGAGGCCCTGCTGAAGCAGGCGCTGGAATTTGGCAAGCCCTACACCGGAAAGGGGGAGGTGGCCAGCTACATCCCGGAGCTGAGCAAGGCCGACGGGCGGGAGCTGGGCATCTGCGTAAGGACCATCGGAGGGGAGGAGTACCACTGCGGCTACTGGCAGCGGCGGTTCACCATTCAGAGCATCTCCAAGGTCATCAACCTGGCCATGGCCCTGGAGCACTACGGCTTCGACGCAGTGTTCCACAAGACCAAGATGGAGCCCTCGGGCGCCTCCTTTAATGCCATGTCCCGCATTTCAGACAACGAGGACATCCCCTTTAACCCCCTGGTCAACTCCGGGGCCATCGCCATTGTGGAGCTGTTGCTCCCCCTGGGACTGGATCACATGCTGTCATCCGTCCGGGGGCTGTGCAGCGATAAGTACATCACTATGGACGAAGACGTGTTCAAATCCGAGTGGTCCCACAGCGCCCGAAACCGCTCCCTGGCCTACCTGCTGCAAAGCAAGGGGCTGATCGACGGGAACGTGGATGAGACGCTGCTGTTATACACCCAGCTCTGCTCCCTGAGCGTCACGGCGGAGAGCCTGTCCAACCTGGGGCAGGTGCTGGCCAACGGCGGCGTTCAGCCGGAGACCGGGCGCAGACTTTTAAAGGAGGAGGTGGTACGCACAACCCTGACCATGATGCTGACCTGCGGCATGTACGACGGCAGCGGCGAGTTTGCCGTGCGGGTGGGGCTTCCCAGCAAGAGCGGCGTGGGAGGCGGCATCCTGTCAGTTGTCCCGGGAGAGATGGGCATCGGGGTCTACGGCCCCAGCCTGGACAGCAAGGGCAACAGCGCGGCGGGTCAAAAGGTGCTGGAGTATATCTCCCGCACCGAAAAGCTCCACATTCTGGACCGGTATACCCGGCATCCGGTCTCCGCAAGTGAAACTTTTTAAAAGAGAGAGGGTACATTTATGTTAGAAGCGTTTTCCGGCCTGATTG
>NZ_JBQILM010000071.1:0-2090 GCF_056797215.1 Evtepia sp. | reverse complement strand
GAAGAGAGCGGACCCGGAAGGGGTCGATATGGGAACGCTCAGGCCAGCTTCGCCTTGGCCATATCGGTCAGGGCGGTGAAAGCGGCCTTGTCGTTGACGGCCAGTTCGGCCAGCATCTTGCGGTTAATCTCCACGCCGGACTTCTTCAGGCCGTTCATAAAGGTGGAGTAGTTCATACCGTTGAGCTTGCAGGCGGCGGAAATGCGGGTAATCCACAGGGAGCGGAAATCGCGCTTCTTCAGGCGGCGGCCGGTGTATGCGTAGGTCAGGGACTTCATGACCTGCTCGTTGGCCATCTTGAAGTGCTTGCTCTTGGCGCCCCAATAGCCCTTCGCCAGCTTCAGCACGCGGTTTCTTCTTTTGCGCGTCATCATCGCGCCTTTGACTCTAGCCATTTGTGTCAGCCTCCTATTTCAGTCGTAATCTTATTTATAGGGAATCATGCGCTTGATGGCGGGCTCGTTGGTCTTGTCCGCGTAAGCGCCGGCGCGGAGGCCTCTCTTGCGCTTGGTATCCTTGCCATGGCCGTTGAGCAGGTGGGATTTGAACGCATGGGCGCGCTTAACCTTGCCGGACTTGGTCAGGCTGAATCTCTTCTTCGCGCCGCTGTGGGTTTTCAGTTTAGGCATGGTTCGTTGACTCCTTTTCTGTTAAATACATTCCGGGAAACAGGGGAGCAGCGCTCACTTTTTCCCTTCCTTGGCGACCTTGGGGGAGAGGAATATCGACATATGCCTCCCGTCCAGCTTGGGGTCCTTGTCCAGGGTGGCTACCTCGCCGCACTGCTCGGCAAACTTTACCAGCAGGCCCCGGCCGATGTCGGTGTGGGCCATCTCCCGGCCGCGGAAACGGACGGTGACCTTCACCCGGTTGCCCTCAGCCAGGAACTTCTGCGCGTTGCGGAGCTTGACGTTGAAATCATTCACGTCGATGCCCGGCGACATGCGCACCTCTTTGATTTCCACCACATGCTGGTTCTTGCGGGCCTCTTTCTCCCGTTTGGTCTGCTCGAACTTGTACTTGCCATAGTCCATGAGCTTGCACACGGGGGGCTTCGCCGTGGGCGAGATTTTTACCAGGTCCAGGTTTTGCTCCACGGCGCGCTCCAGCGCGTCCCGGGCGGACATGATGCCCAGCTGCTCGCCGGATTCGGAAACCAGGCGGACCTCCTTGTCGCGGATATCCTCATTGATCTGATGTCCCTGTTTGCTGATACGAAAGCACCTCCAATTCTCTGCCGGACCCCGGACGGACCGGGGACTCAGGTCCTCAACACGAACACACAAAAACGCGGCTGCCGAACCGACACCCGCGTCACAACAAAACAGCCGCACCGCGCTTTCTGCTCTGTGCGTCTGTACAGCCTGTTGACCTCTTTGCCCAGGGCTGGAGGTGAGGACGGGGGCGCCGCTCCTGCTTTGTTTTCCAAAACAGTATATCAGTCCGCCGGGCGGTTGTCAACCCCTATTTTGGCGGATTGCGTCCGGCGGGGCGCGGGGGGCCTGCGCCGCCTTGGGCTGGGCGGTTTTGGAGAAAATCCCGCCGGATTTCTGTGCAAAATACCCATAGACAATTAAAGAAATTCTTGTACAATAGAGTCTGCATCTATCTATATCTTGTGCCTACTTTGTGAGGGAATACTAAATATACCATGTGAAGCGATAGGAATCCAAACTGTGAAGAAAGAAAGTGCAGGGAAGTGTATGACTGTTATTAAGCGCAACGGTACGGAAGTGGATTTTGATTTGAGCAAAATTGTCTCGGCCATCACCAAGGCCAATGAGAGCATCAACGAGGGGGGGAGAATGACCCCCGTGCAGATCGCCCGCATTGCCGAGTCGGTGGCCCTGGCCTGTGAAAAGCTGGAGCGGGCCCCCTCTGTGGAGGAAATTCAGGATTTGGTGGAGTATCAGATTATGGCCCATGGGGCTTTCGAGGTGGCCAAGAATTATATCACCTACCGGTATATCCGCTCCCTGGTCCGCCGGAGCAACACCACTGACAAGAAAATCCTCAGCCTCATTGAGTGCTGCAACGAAGAGGCCAAGCAGGAGAACTCCAACAAAAACCCGGTGGTCAACTCCACCCAG
>NZ_JBQILM010000070.1:0-2129 GCF_056797215.1 Evtepia sp. | reverse complement strand
TCCGTGCAGCGCTTTGTCCGGGATTGCGACCCCAGAGACCTGGTGTTGGCCCTCAAGGCAACCAACGAAGAAGTGGCGCAGAAATTGTTCGCCAATATGTCCAGCCGTATGGCCCAGAACATCCAGGACGACCTGGAAATCACCACCAATGTCCGCATGAAGGACGTGGAGGACGCCCAGCAGCGTATTGTGGATGTGATCCGCGATTTGGAAGAGAAGAACGAGATCATTATCATGAAGGGCGGAAAGGACGATATCATTGCCTAACATATTCAAAGCGTTCAGCCGCACCAAGGCCGAGCCCTATCAGCTGCCCGACATAGAGGAGCTGGTCATGGAGGAGGTGCCAGAGGCGGAGGAAGAGACGCTGCCTGAGACGGAGGAGGACTTTCTCCCAATAGGGGAGGAGGAACCATCGGAGCAAGCGCCAGAACCTGAGGAGGAGACGGAGGAAGAGACCCCCATCAGCTACGCCCAAGTGCAGGCTGACCTGATTATGGCTGACGCCCGCCGTGAGGCGGAGCAGATCCTAGAGCAGGCCCGCAAGGACGCAGCCAAGGAGACCGACGCCGTTTTTGCCCAGGCAAAGGAAAGTGGATATCAAGAGGGCTACGTCCAGGGTATGGCCCAGGCCATGACCGAAGCCAACCAACAGCGGGAGCAGCAGGCTGCCGTGTTGGAGGAAGAAGTACACCGCTTTTTGGAAAAGGCCGGTGCGCTCTTGGACAACCAAATGGACCAGAGCGTGGCCGACCTGCGGGACTTGGCGCTGGCGGTGGCGGAAAAGGTAGTATGCGTGAGCTTGAAAAGCAGCGCAGATGTGATCAGCCGTATGATCCAAACCGCCATCGACAAGCGCAAGCGGAAAGAGTGGGTACACATTTACATTGCCGAGTGCGACGCGAAGCGCCTCACGCAAATGCCGGCCACATTGTCGGCATCCCTTACGGCCCTGTCGGACCGAGTGCGGATCATCCCCATGGCGGAGGATGAATCGGGCACCTGCATCATTGAGATGCCCGACGAGATCGTGGATGCCAGTGCGGCCACCCAATTGGGAAACCTGCGCACCATTCTTTCCGATACGGCCAATACCGCATCGGGGATGAACCTCATATAATAACAACGTACCCCCTTGTGGGGGAACTGAGAACCTGGAAAGAGCCGGGGGAGAGCCATGCCAACAGCATTTCAACAGATGATCCGTCAGGTCTATAACGCAGAACCCTATAGCCTCACGGGGAAAATTGAAAATATCGTAGGTATGTCCATTGAGGCCTCCGGTGGCCGGGCAGCGGTAGGGGATATCTGCCGCATCTACAACGGCGATTCCGGCGGCCAGGTGACGGCTGAGGTGGTGGGGTTCAAAAATGACCACATCCTCCTCATGCCCTACTCCGACATGAACGGCATCTCCTCCGGGAACTTTGTCCGCAATACTGGTGGGCAGCTCACCTTGCAGGTGGGGGAGTTCCTCCGGGGACGGATCATCAACGCTTTGGGTCAACCCATCGACGGGAAGGGCCCCTTTGAGGGGGGGACCTCCTACTGCGTCAGTGGTGGCTATATCAACCCCCTCTCCCGCCCGCCCATCCGGGAACGTATCCAGTTCGGGGTGAAAGCCATTGATGGGCTCATCACCATCGGCAAGGGACAACGTATCGGCATTTTCGCCGGGTCCGGCGTGGGCAAAAGTACCCTCATGGGGATGATTGCCAAAAACGTCACGGCGGATATCAACGTCATCGCCCTAGTGGGGGAACGTGGCCGTGAAGTGTTGGAATTCGTCCAGAAGGATCTGGGAGAGGAGGGCATGAAGCGCTCTATCCTGGTGGTGGCCACCTCGGACCAGCCTGCCATGCTGCGGATGAAATGCCCCAGTGTGGCCACGGGAATCGCGGAGTATTTCCGGGATCAGGGCTACGATGTGCTGTTGATGATGGACTCCCTCACCCGTTTCGCCATGGCCCAACGGGAGATTGGCTTAGCCATCGGTGAACCCCCGGTGTCCAGAGGCTATACCCCGTCTATGTATGCGGAAATGCCCAAACTCCTAGAGCGCAGCGGCAATTTCAGCCGAGGGTCAATCACTGGCGTTTATACTGTGTTGGTGGAGGGTGACGACACCA
>NZ_JBQILM010000069.1:0-2211 GCF_056797215.1 Evtepia sp. | reverse complement strand
TATCTGGTCGGTGAGGGCGGACAGCTTTTTCACCAGCTCCGTCTCGCAGCCGCAGGGACAGCCCGGAACCAGCTCCCGCTTGGCGGCGGCAGTCCTGGCGGCGTCCAGGACAAAGGCCTGAACGGCGGGAATGATCTCGGTGCGGGCCATATCTATCATGGTGTTGGCCTCGATGATAATCGTCTTGCAGTAGTTCTCCAGCGTCACCTCATACCGGGATGCCAGCTCCGCCTTAGTCAGCACCCCATGGGAGGTGAGCAGTTCCACATTTTTCCCGTCCAGCAGGTGGGGCACGCAGTCGGGCGTGGCGGGATAGTTCAGCAACCCCCGCTCCTCGGTGGCCTCCCGAATCCAGGCGTCGTCATAGCCGTTGCCGTTGAAGATAATCCGCTTGTGGTCCTGAATGGTCTTGCGAATCATGGCCTGGAGGGCGGCCTGGAAGTCCTCCGCCCCCTCCAGCCGGTCGGCGTAGACCCGCAAACTCTCCGCCACGGCGGTGTTGAGCATGATGTTGGCGCAGGCGATGGAGTCGGCCGAGCCCACCATGCGGAACTCAAATTTGTTGCCGGTAAAGGCGAAGGGGGAGGTGCGGTTGCGGTCGGTGGTGTCCCGGCGGAACTTGGGCAGCACGTCCACCCCCAGCCGGACCTTGCCGGTGTCGATGCTGGTGTAGGGGGCGTCGTACTCGATGCAGCCCAGAATGGCGGCCAGCTCGTCCCCCAGGAACACAGACACCACGGCGGGGGGCGCCTCGTTGGCCCCCAGGCGGTGGTCGTTACCGGCGGTGGCCACCGAGATGCGCAGCAGGTCCTGGTAGTCGTCCACCGCCTTGAGAACAGCGCACAGGAACAGCAGGAACTGGGCGTTTTCATAGGGGGTATCCCCGGGAGACAGCAGGTTTACCCCGGTGTCGGTGGACAGTGACCAGTTGTTGTGCTTGCCCGAGCCGTTCACCCCCGCGAAGGGCTTTTCGTGGAGCAGGCAGACCAGATTGTGCCGGGCGGCCACCTTCTGCATCCGCTCCATGGTCAGCTGGTTGTGGTCGGTGGCGATGTTGACGGTGGTGTAGATGGGGGCCAGCTCATGCTGGGCGGGGGCCACCTCGTTGTGCTGGGTCTTGGCCAGAATACCCAGCTCCCACAGCTCGCTGTTCAAATCGGCCATATAGGCGGCCACCCGGGGCTTGATGGTGCCAAAATAGTGGTCGTCCATCTCCTGCCCCTTGGGGGGCCGGGCGCCGAACAGGGTCCGGCCGGTAAACCGCAGGTCCCGGCGCTTGGCCCACATGTCCGCGTCCACCAGGAAGTACTCCTGTTCCGGGCCCACGGAGGGGCTTACCCGCTTCACCTCTGTATTGCCGAACAGCCGCAGCACCCGCAGGGCCTGCCGGTTCAGGGCCTCCATGGAGCGCAGGAGCGGGGTCTTTTTGTCCAGGGCCTCCCCGTTATAGCCGCAGAAGGCGGTGGGGATGCACAGGGTTCTGTCCTTGAGAAAGGCGTAGGAGGTGGGGTCCCAGGCGGTGTAGCCCCGGGCCTCGAAGGTGGCCCGCAGCCCTCCGGAGGGGAAGGAGGAGGCGTCCGGCTCCCCCTGAATCAGCTCCTTTCCGGAGAACTCCATGATAACCCCGCCGTCGGGGGAGGGGGATATAAAGCTGTCGTGCTTCTCGGCGGTCACGCCGGTGAGGGGCTGGAACCAGTGGGTAAAATGGGTCGCCCCATGGGCCACGGCCCAGTCCTTTATGGCCGCCGCCACGGCGTTGGCCACCCCGATGTTCAGCTTTTCTCCCTGGTCAATGGTCCTCTTTAACGACTGATATACCTCGGCGGACAGGTTGGCCTTCATCACCCTGTCGTCGAACACCATGCTGCCAAAATACTCCGGAACTGCCGCCATTTTCTTCACCCTTTCCGCGATAAAACGCATATAAAGAGAGAAAGACGCCTTTCAGGATTCAACCTAAAAGACGCCTTTGCCTTTATGGGCGCATTATACGCCCTGGGCGGGCCGCTGTCAACCTGTTTTTTCTATTTTTTAGGATTCTGTTCACTGTGGTGGAAAACCACCCCGGACTGTGGTATAATACCTGGGAATTTCAATAAAGAGGAGCGGAAGCGGTTATGAAATACACCAGGGAAGAAGTGCTTCAGTACGTCCAGGAGGAGGAAGTGGCCTTTATCCACCTGACCTTCTGCGATGTGTTCGGGCGGCAGA
>NZ_JBQILM010000068.1:0-2419 GCF_056797215.1 Evtepia sp. | reverse complement strand
TTTTTATTTTTTGTGGTATAATATACTTAGCTCGTTGAATAGAAAGGGGTGTTTTATGATGCTTATATAATTTATTTGAGTTTGTGCAGTTTTCCACTATGTGTTAGTATGCTTTGGGTTCGCTCACAACTCACCAAATCTCCAACATCTAAACTGTTAAATTCATATTCAGAGCATGATAATTTGAATTGTTCTCCAGACATTTCCTCAATCGTGATATAGTGTCGAAAGAACCTTTCGCTTTTTTCAACAATGGTTACTTCTCCACCCATCGGATAGTAAGTTCTATGAACATAGACCATACTATAAATGCTAAAGATAACGAGGACAAAAACTATCACAACCAGTGCCTTTTTCGTGATTTTCATCGCAAATATTCCTTTCGTGCCATATTTCAACGCTACTCTAGGTACAGTTTTATTTCCCAGTTAAAGAATTTTATAAATACACACAAAAATAAGGATTTAACAAAAGGGGCGATATGATCGCCCCTTTTGCTTTATTTGCATGCGCTTCAGATTGTGGTACATCTGTCATAGATGACCTGCGCTCAAAGTGGCAGGGCACTTTTCAATGCGTTGGATAGTTTATCTCTATTATACGCAGATGGCAGCAGGCTGTCAATGGATTTTTACCCTGGCGGGATTTGGCGCCTGCGGCTTGACAAAAACACGAACTCGTACTATGCTTGGTACGAATTCGTGTTTTAAGGAGGAATCCTTATGGATGGCAACGAAAGTGCCCGGCGGCTGGCCAAGGCTGCCTGCGCCCTGGACGGGGCCTATGACCGTCTGGCAAAACGGCTGGGGATCACGGGGAATTTGCTGTGGCTGCTGTACATTCTGGACGACGGCGCACCCCACTCCCAAAAGCAGATCTGCGAGGAGTGGCTATTTCCCAAAACCACCGTCAACACCCTCACCAAGGAGTGCCAAGGGGCGGGGTATATCACCCTGCACACCATCCCCGGCAAGAAGCGGGAGCTGCACATCCAGCTCACCGATGCCGGGCGGGACTACGTCCACCAAAAGCTGCGGGCCTTTTACCAGGCGGAGGAGGCGGCCCTGCAGGTGACCTTGGAGACCTGTCCCCCGGAATTTGTCTCCTATTTGGAGACCTACACCCAAAACCTGATCGCCGCCTTTGGGGTATACGAAAATAGAAAGGAACCCAAGTAATTTATGGCACGCATCCATTTATCCGAACACTTCACCTACAAAAAGCTCCTGCGCTTTGTGCTGCCCTCCGTCCTGATGATGATTTTTACCTCCATCTACAGTGTGGTGGACGGCCTGTTTGTCTCCAACTTCGTGGGCACCACGGCCTTTGCCGCGGTGAACCTGATCTACCCCCTGGTGATGATGCTGAGCTCTGTGGGCTTCATGCTGGGCACCGGCGGCACCGCCATCATCGGCAAGACCCTGGGGGAGGGGCAGCGGGAGGAGGCCAACCGCTACTTTACCATGCTCATGGCGGCGGTGGTCCTCTTTGGCGCGGTGCTGGCGGCCTTGGGCATCCTGTTCCTCCGGCCGGTCTCCATCCTCCTGGGGGCGGAGGGGGCGTTGCTGGACGACTGCATCCGCTATGGCCGGGTCATTTTGGCCGCCCTGCCCTTCTTCGCGCTGCAGGTTGCCGTCCAAGAGCTCTTTGTGGTGGCGGAAAAGGCCAGCCTGGGGCTGGGGGTGACGGTGCTGTCCGGGGTGGTGAACATGGTGCTGGATGCCCTCTTCGTGGCGGGCTTCCACTGGGGGCTGCTGGGGGCGGCTTTCGCCACGGCCATCAGCCAGGTGGTGGGGGCGGTGGTGCCGGTGCTCTACTTCGCCCGGCCCAACGACAGCCTGCTGCGCTTCACCAAGGCCCTGCACTTCTACCCCAAGGTCCTGGGCAAAGCCTGCGCCAACGGCTCCTCGGAGATGGTGAGCAACCTGGCCAGTTCCCTGGTGTCCCTGCTGTACAACTACCAGCTCCTGCGCCTGCTGGGGGAAAACGGGGTGGCCGCCTATGGGGTCATCATGTACGTGGGCTTCATCTTCGCGGCGGTGAACCTGGGCTACGCCATGGGCGCGTCCCCCATCATCAGCTTCCAGTACGGGGCGGAGAACCACAGCGAACTGAAAAACCTCTACCGCAAGAGCCTCCTGCTCCTGTCCGCCGGGGGCCTGGGGATGTTCCTCATTGCCAAGCTGGTGGCCCGGCCGCTGTCCCTCATCTTTGTCAGCTACGACCCGGTGCTGTTGGAGCTGACCGTCCACGCCTTCCACATCATCGCCTTTGCCTTCCTTCTCAACGGCCTGAATACCTTTGCCTCGGCCTTCTTCACGGCGCTGAACAACGGGGCGGTGTCGGCGGTGCTGTCCTTCCTGCGTACCTTCGTGTTCCAGATCGTAGGGATTTTGGGCCTGCCGCTGCTCTTCGGCGT
>NZ_JBQILM010000067.1:0-2774 GCF_056797215.1 Evtepia sp. | reverse complement strand
TCGTTGTCGGTAGCGTCCTCGTCGTTGGGTTCCTCGCTGTTGGTTTCCTCGTTGGTCTCCTCCTCGGGGGTCTCTACCGGGGTGGTTTCTTCTTTTTCTTCCGTGGCGTCCTGCTTGGGGGCTTCCGGTGCGGAAGCCTCGCCGTTGTCAGCAGGCGCCTTGTCAACGGGGCTGGTGGTCTCGTTGGCCTCAGGTGCAGCGGGCTCGGAGACCGACGGGGTCTCGCCGCCCTCCAGCTCCGCCGCGAACGCGGGGACCTGGACAAGGCTCATACATAGGGCCAGCGCAAGAAAGACCGCACAGCCTTTTCTTGCTAAATTTTTGAATTTCATGATATATCCTTTCTTTGCTAAACCGGACGCAAAGGAATCCGATAGCTGGGCTGCCATAGCGCAACTGCGCCTTAGGCCCCTTGCTTTGCCGTCCCACTGTTTCCAGCGGTTTGCCGAATTGCAACCGAACGAGCATCACGCGTCGGGGGGTGCCCCGGCGTCTCAGCCTCTGGTTTTGCGTCCCATCGTTTCCAATGGTTTGCCCTGCGCCGTGGTACCGTCTCCCCGCCGCCCTCGGCGCTTCGCGCGGCGGGGTGCCCCCAGGGCGGGTCCGCACAGTTCATCATGCTCCCTCCCTTCCTTATATTATATTTGAATCAGCCTGGGCCTGCCCCTGGGGAGGTCTGGGCAAATTCACGGAGAAATTCATCGTGGAAGCGTTCCTCCCCGCGCTTGCGGGCCTGGACAGCATCCTCGAAGCGGGCATAGCTGCCCAGATAGTACCGCTTGCCCTTGAAGCAGATGGACGCCCGCCAACGCTGCTTGGCAGCCCACCAGTCCACGCCGGGCACGCCGCTGGTGTTGTTTTTCCGCACCGTTTTGGCCCGGAGCATCTCCACGCAGGTGCCGTCCACGTAAGTCAGGGCGGTGAGGCCCACGCCGGAGCCCTGGCAGCCGCAGCTGGTGGTGTGGCCGCTGCGCAGGCGGTTGGTGCGGATGACGGTTTCCTTTCCGCAGTCGCAGCGGCACAGCCAGGCGGTGCGCGTGCCAATATTTTCCGCCGGGGCCAGGACGGTAAGCTGGCCATAACGCTGGCCTGTCAGCTCCAATTTTTTCCGGGAATGCCCTGACATTTTGTGTCACCTGCCTGCTGCAAAATTACCTGGATTTATCAAAATGTATACTTTTTGATAGAATATTCCGTTTTTCGGGATAAAACCTTCTGGCTGGTTTTATCTGTGAAAAAAGACCAAAAAGGCCTTGAAATGGGATGGCTTTCATGATACAATGCCCACGAATAAACAACTATCAAAAAGTATACGTTTCGATAACATTTTTCCGACATTTGTTCATGAAAAAAGCACCGCGCAGCCACGCGGTGCTTTTGCCTATGGTCTGTGTGCGATGAAAAACAGAGAGATACTTGGTGGCTGTGCCGCTTCCCGCATTTCCTGGTGCGGGACAAGACAGTCCGTCAAGTATCTCTCACAAAAAGTTGGTTATTTGGCAGGCGTGGCATTCTCCTGCATCTCTCGGATTGCTCCTGTCAAGCCAGCGGCGTGTGGACGGCCACGAAATTTTCCACCTCAAATAACCGCCTTTATTCTATGTTTATTATAATACGATCATTCACGCTTGTAAAGCACTTTTTCTGACCTTGTATATCGGCGATACCTTCTGTCATCCACTTTTTGAAAGGAGATGATGGAGTTTTTGTATCCTTCTGTATCAACAGATGTTTTTATCCTCAGGATTACTTTATAATTTTTCCCGTTATCCGCAAAGGTTTTCAGCAGCAACGCAGACCTTGCCTTGTTTGCCGCCAGGATATAATCTGGGTCTTCCACGATTTCTTTCAAGTAGCCAAAGTATCGCTCATAGTCCCCTGGGTGGCGTTCCTTAATATGTTGTATCCGCTCATCGGTAATAATAACTTCATCGGTGGTGATGTCCTGGGTTACGCAGCGATAGAGCTCCCGATTTAATGTTCCAATGTAATGCACAGCAACGGCCCCATTTTTTGGTCGATTCTTGTCTTGTAGTGTACCATTTGCTGTGCTTTCCGTCAAGCCAGGCCCCTCCTCGCCCTCACGACGTCCACGCCTCCACTTCCTCCACCGACAACGCCTCATGCAGCGCGGTGCTGATCCCCAGCCCCAGCATACGGGCCAGGATATCCACCTCGCTGTCCACGTTCCGGGGGGTGACGAACCACTCCGCCCCCTCCTGGCGGAGGATGCCCGGGTCGAAGTCCCGTTCCCCCGCCTCCTCCAACAGGTCCAGGCAGAGGGTGGCGGCGTCCACCACCGTGGGGATGCCCACGGCAATCACCGGAATCCCCAAGCTGTCCTCGTCCAGGGCCATCCGGGCGTTGCCCACCCCGGAGCCGGGGACAATGCCGGTGTCCGACACCTGTACCGTCCGGCACACCCGCTCCTGCCGCCGGGCGGCCAGGGCGTCCACGGCGATGAGGCAGCAGGGCTCCAACTGCTCCACCACCGCGTGGATCAACTCCCCGCTCTCCATCCCCGTGGTGCCCGTGACCCCTGCCGCCAGGGCCGACACCGGACGCAGGGCGGAAAACTGTGCCGGGAGGGAGCGGACCAGGTGCCGGGTCACCAGCAGGGCGTCGGTGGCCTTGGGGCCGATGGCGTCGGGGGTCACCCGGCGGTTTCCCAATCCCGCCACCAGCACCGGCCCCGTTTTGGGCAGGCTGGGCAGCCGCTCCAACATGGCCGCCACCGCCCGGGCCGCCCCCAGGACCTCCTCTCGCTGCCGGGG
>NZ_JBQILM010000066.1:0-2863 GCF_056797215.1 Evtepia sp. | reverse complement strand
ATTGCCGGGGAGATCCGCCGCTTCCTCCGGGACGACGGCCTGGTGAAGGTAGGCCGCGGGACCAAGGAACAGGCCCTACTGATCCACCGGGCCCGGACGAAGCTGTTGGACAGTCTAGGCCGGGAACCCTCCCTGTCAGAGCTGGCCCAGGAGACGGGCCTCACACCGGAGGAGATCGCCGAGGTGGACTTAGCCGTGTCCTCTGTGGCCTCCCTTCAGGCCGAGAACGGGGAGAACGGCTTCTCCTTAGAGGAGATGTTGGGGGAATCCCCAGAGGAGGGGCTCATTGAACGTCTATCCCTGCGCAGCGCCATTGACCACCTGCCCCAGCGGGAGCAAAAGCTCATCCTCCTGCGCTATTATAAGGGCCTCACCCAGGAAAAGACGGCAAAGATTCTGGGCATTAGTCAGGTGCAGGTCTCCCGGCTGGAAAAGAAGGCCATCCAGTTTTTGCGCTGGGAGCTCACAGAGCACTGACCTCCCCCACAAAACGGTCCTCCCGCCCCACCTTCTCCCAGGAAAAGCCCTGGATCAAGTCCCTGGGCAACAAGGGTTCCGGCTTGGGGATCAGATGGGCCAGCCAGGCCAGGTAGCCCGTCAACGCCGCCGGGGTGGTATGGGCCCGAAGGGTCCCCATGTCCGGGTCCCCATCCCGCTTGGCCAAGCGCCTGCCGTCCTGGCTGAGCAGCAAGGGGATGTGGCAATAGCTGGGGGGCTGATAGCCCAACTGCTCCAAAAGCCAGAGCTGCCGGGGGGTGGAGGAGAGCAGGTCCCAGCCCCGGACCACACGGGTGATTCCCATCCGCCCGTCGTCCTCCGCCACCGCCAGCTGGTAGGCAAACACCCCGTCGGAGCGGCGGAGGATGAAGTCCCCGCAGTCCCGGTCCAGACGTTGGTTTTGGGGGCCAAAGCACCCATCCGTAAAGGAAATTTCCTTTACGGGCACTTGGACCCGCCAAGCAGGCCGTCTCCCCCTGCGCTCCAACGCCGCCCGCTCCTGCTCTGTCAAGCGCCGGCAATGGCCATCGTACACCCGCGCCCCATCGGCGGCGTGGGGAGCAGAGGCGGCCAAGAGCTCCTTGCGGCTGCAATAGCAGGGGTACACCAGCCCCGCCGCCGCCAGCTTGCCAAAGGCCTCTTGATAATACCCCTCCCGCTGGCTCTGGCAAAATTCCTCCCGGCCTGGCGCCCAGCCCAGGTCCCAGTCCAGGCCCAGCCAGTGGAGGTCATCGGCCAATTGCTCAATGTATTCCCGGCGGCAGCGCTGGGGGTCCAAGTCCTCCATGCGCAGCAGCATTTCGCCCCCCAGGCTGCGGATATCCAGCCAGGCCAGCAGCGCCGCGAAGAGATTCCCCAGGTGCATTCGCCCACTGGGGCTGGGGGCAAAGCGGCCCCGGATGGGCCGCCCGCTGTGTGATTGTGCTTTCATCGCATACATAGCCGCTCCCCTTCCCATAGCTTGTCAATGCCTCCTCCCTATGGTATAGTGATGGGTATACCAAAAGAAAGAGGGCAATCACCATGTCTATCGCCGCGGTCCGCGACTATTTCTCCGCCTTTGGCCTGGCGGAGAAGGTCTTAGAGTTCGATACTTCCAGCGCCACCGTAGAGCTGGCCGCCCAGGCCGCCGGGGTCATCCCTGCCCGCATTGCCAAATCCCTGTCCTTCCTGGTGGACGGACAAGCGGTGCTCATCCTCACCGCCGGGGACGCCAAGGTGGACAACAGCAAGTTCAAGGGCTTTTTCCACACCAAGGCCAAAATGCTCTCCCCCGACCAGGTGGTGGAGCTGGTGGGACACGCCGTAGGGGGCGTGTGCCCCTTCGCCATCAAGGAGGGGGTACAGGTCTATCTGGACATCTCCCTCCAGCGCTTCGACACCGTGTTCCCTGCCGCTGGCAGCGCCAACAGCGCCATTGAGCTCACCTGCGCCCAGTTGGAGCAATACGCCTGCGGCTTCCAGAGCTGGGGGGACTTTTGCAAAGGGTGGCAGGCGGAGGGCTGACCCTCCATCCCCGCCATTCTACCATAGTTCCCCGGCAGGTTTCAATCAGAAAAGCCAGTCTGCGCCATGATACGCAGGCTGGCTCTTTTTTATTTGTATCTACCCACCATAACGATAATCGTTATAATCTTTCTTGGGCATAAATAATCTTTGGAAGATCACACCGCCCCCGTTTTGTGTGTTTGATCAAACTTCCCCCCGTCTCACCCAGAAAGAGAGGAGTCAACTATGACCTACAGCTATATTCGTGTATCCAGCACGGAGCAGAACGAGGACAGACAGCTGGACGCCATGCGCCTCAGCGAAGTACCGGAGAAGAACATTTATATGGACAAGCAGTCCGGCAAGGATTTCAACCGGCCCCAGTATCAAAAGCTATTAAAAAAGCTCAGGGCCGGAGACCTGGTCTATATCCTGAGCATCGACCGCCTGGGCCGCAACTACCAGGAAATCCAGGACCAGTGGCGGGTGCTCACCAAGGAGATCGGGGTGGATATCTGCGTGATTGACATGCCTCTCCTGGACACCCGCCACGGCAAGGACCTCATGGGGACCTTTATCGCGGACTTGGTGCTGCAAATTTTATCCTTTGTGGCCCAGAATGAGCGGGAAAACATCCGCAAGCGCCAGGAACAGGGCATCGCGGCGGCCAAGGCCAGGGGGGTGAAGTTCGGCCGTCCCTCTCTGGAACCCCCGGCGGACTTCGCCCAGGTGGTGGAGGCATGGGAGCAGAAGGACTTGAGCTTTGCCCGCGCCCTGTCAGCCTGCGGTATGAGCCAGGCGACGTTCTACCGCCGGTTGAAGGAGCATCGGGTGGCGCGAGGCAGCGCAAAATAAAAAAAGCTGCCAAAAAGTATAC
>NZ_JBQILM010000065.1:0-2953 GCF_056797215.1 Evtepia sp. | reverse complement strand
TCCCGCCTGCAAGAGATGCCCCCCTTCCTGCCGGACCGCTTGGAGGCGGGGACCCACAACATCCCCGGCGTGGCAGGGCTGTTGGAGGGGATGCGCTTCGTGGGCAGCAAGAAGCCCGGGGTGATCTTCCGCCATGAGTGCGCCCTGCGGGAGCAGGCGGCGGCAGGGCTGAAACGCCTGCCGGGGGTGGAGGTGTTCTCCACCAGGGGGGACTGCCAGAGTGGCGTGCTCTCCTTCCGGCTACCCCGGCTGGACGTGGGACAGGTGGCGGAGTTCCTGGGGAGCCGGGGGATTGCCGTGCGTTCCGGACTCCACTGTGCCCCGCTGGCTCACGGCACTGGGGGGACTGCCACCAGTGGGACCGTCCGCTTGAGCTTTTCCGCCTTCAACACCCACCAGGAGGTGGAGCGCTTCCTTCAAATTATGAGGAGGCTGGTGTGAACCAGGGAGACTGCCTGACCAACGGATTGGTGAGGCAGTCTCTTTCTGTCAAAGGGCTTTTTTGAAAGCCAATGGCGGCATTCGTTCAAATCCGCTCTTGTAAATGTAAGAGAAATATTATATAATAAGCTGAATTGGAATCTGCAATCCTGGGCCAAGCTGTGGGCCGGGGGCGCGGGGAAAGGGGCGCACGGTGACGACGTTTATGAACTATTGCGTGGTGGTAGTGGAATACCTGCGCTTGATCACCCTCTCTGACCTGGTCGACATCGTGATCCTTTCCTTTATCCTCTATAAGTGCATCAACCTGCTCCAATGGACCAACGCGGCCAAAGTGGCCAAGGTGCTGCTGATTATGGTGGCCTGCATGTGGGTCTCCTACCAGCTGAGCTTGGATGCCATCAACTTTCTACTGAGCAAGGCCATGGAGCTGGGCTTCCTGGCCTTGGTGATCCTCTTCCAGCCGGAAATCCGCCGCTTTTTTGAACAGGTGGGTACCAGCGGCAGGATATCCCTGGTTCGTCTGTTCCGGGACAATGGCCCCAGCAGCGAGGTGGAGCGGGCCATCCAAGAGACGGTGGAGGCCTACCAGGAGATGTCTGACAATAAGGTAGGCGCCCTCCTGGTCTTTGAGCGGGATGTGAAGCTGGACAATGTGATTTCATCGGGGACGGCATTCCAGTCCACGGTGAACAGCGAACTATTGAAAAACCTCTTTTACAATAAAGCCCCCCTCCACGACGGCGCGGTGATCGTCCGCCGGGGCAAGATCGTGGCGGCGGGCTGTATGCTCCCCATGTCCGACAGCATGAGCTTGAGCAAGGACCTGGGAATGCGCCACCGGGCGGGGCTGGGAATGAGCGAGCGCTCCGACGCGGTGGTGGCGGTGGTTTCCGAGGAGACCGGTGCCATCTCCGTTATGCTCCGGGGGACACTGCGGCGGCATCTCTCCGCTGCAACGTTGAACCGGGTGCTGCGCAACGAGCTGCTCCCCCGCCAGGAGGAGGCGCAGGGTGGAAGGGTCAGCCGGGCCCTGGCATTCTGGCAAGGGAGGGCACAGCGCCGTGGAAAATAAGAAGAAAAGCCGCCGGGTGCTCAACGCCATCCTTGCTGTGGGCTTGGCGGTGGCCCTGTGGCTGTATGTGGTCAATGTGGAAAACCCCACCGGCACCACCAGGCTGCGGGACTTGGACGTGGAAATCCAAGGCTCCCGTCAGTTGGCGGAGCAGGGCCTAATGGTTACCAGCATCAGCCAGGACCAGTTGGACCTAAAAGTGAACGGCAGGAAAAAGACCCTGATGAAGCTGAGCCCCAAGAACGTCTCCGTCTATCTGGATGTCTCCACCATTGAGGAGAAGGGGGAGTGGCCCCTGAGCTGCCGGACGGTGTTTCCCTCCAACGTGAGCAGCGATAGCCTGACGGTGGCCAACTGGGACGACCTGCGGCTGACGGTGACGGTGGAGGAAGTGGAGACGAAGCGAGTCCCCGTCCGGGGCAGCTTTTCCGGCGTGACCGTCACGGGATTCATGACCGGGGAGATTGAGACGGAATTGAAAAATGTTGAGGTCACAGGCCCGGTTCAGATTTTAGATCAGATCGACCACGCCCAAGCCCAAGTGGGGGGGGAGGCAGTATCCGCCACCATAGAGGAGGACGTGGAGCTGCGCCTCCTTGGAAGCGACGGTACCCCGGTGGATTCCAAGCTGCTTACCCTCAGCGAGCAGAGCACCCATGTCACAGTGCCGGTGGAGGAAGTGGTCTCCATCCCCCTGCGGGTGGACCTCCAGGAAAGTGAAGAGCTCAAGGAGGCGGACGTGAGTTGGAGCATATCGCCGTCCTATGTGAATGTGGTGAAGGAAGAGGGGCAAGAGCTGCCCGAGGTCTTGAACCTAGGGTCCATCGACCTCAAGGGTGTGTACGACGATACCGAGTTCCACATGCCCATCCAACTGCCCCAGGGAAGCGTAGGCTGGAACCTCCCAGACTATGCCACATTGAGCTTGGTAGTGGACCGTTACTCTAGCCGGATGATGCCAGTGGAGGATATCCGCTTGGAGAACATACCTGAGGGCTTAGAGGTGGAGCAGGTCACTGGGACCATCTTCGTTTGGAGCTGGGGGCGCACCCGCCAGCTGACGGATTTGAAGGGGGAACAGTTGGCCGCTTCTGTGGACTTGTCCGAAGCCGAGGCCGCGCCGGGCATCCAACGCTTCCCGGTGACGGTGTGGATAGAGGGCACCGATGGCGTGGAGATTTTGGGGAAACACTATACTGTGGCCCTTCGTCTGACAGAAAAATAAGAATATGATACATGGATTGGAATACAAGATAGGACCTGAGGGGAGGAGCTTTTTATGGAACAGATCGCAGTGGTAAAGGCCGTGCTGAACAACGGCATGGCGGAGGTCACCGTGGAGCGGGAGACCGCCTGCGGTGCCGCCCATAGCTGTTCGGAATGCGCTGGCTGCGAGAAGATGATGACCCGGACCCAAAATGTGGTCACTGCCTACAA
>NZ_JBQILM010000064.1:0-3577 GCF_056797215.1 Evtepia sp. | reverse complement strand
GCCTTGGCGTCGAAAATGGCGGTGTGGGTGTCCCCCAGGAAGTCGCTGGATACCACGTCCTCGTCGGTGTAGTCCAGGATGCCCTTCATGGGCCCCTGGGCAGCGGCTTTCATGGCTTTGCAGATCTGGTCATAGGTGGCGGGGGTTTCCAGGGCTGCGGTGAGGTCCACCACGGATACGTCCAAGGTGGGCACCCGCAGGGACATCCCCGTCAGCTTCCCTTCCAGGCTGGGGATCACCTTGCCCACGGCCTTGGCGGCCCCGGTGCTGGATGGGATGATATTCCCCGCTGCGGCCCGGCCGCCCCGCCAGTCTTTTTTCGAGGTGCCGTCCACGGTTTTCTGGCTGCCGGTGGTGGAGTGTACCGTGGTCATCAACCCCTCCCGGATGCCGAAGGTATCGTGCAAAACCTTGGCCAAGGGGGCCAGGCAGTTGGTGGTACAGGAGGCGTTGGAAACGAAATCCATGCTCTTGTCATAGGATGTGTTGTTGACGCCCATGACAAACATAGGCGTGTCGTCCTTGGAGGGGGCGGTGAGGACCACCTTTTTGGCGCCTCCCAGCAGGTGCCCACGCATTTTGTCGGCGGTGGTGAACTTGCCGGTGCTCTCCACGATATATTCTGCCCCTACGCTGCCCCAGGGGATCTCCTCCGGCAGCTCGCAGTGGAACACCCGGATCCGGCGGCCGTTGACGATGAGGTCGTCCCCATCCCAATCCACCTCGCCGGCGAAGCGGCCATGCACACTGTCGTACTTGAGGAGATACGCCATATAGTCCGGGGTCTGACTGTGGCTGTTGATGCCCACAAACTCTACATCGGGGCGTTCCGCCCCCAGGCGAAGCACCAGGCGGCCGATGCGGCCAAAGCCGTTGATGCCAACTTTCATACCCATTCCAACCAAATCCTTCTCAGTTTTTATTTCCCTGGCCTAGGCCAAGACGACACCATTATACAACGCTTCCGCCTAGGATGGAAGCCCTTGCAGAAAAAACTTTCCCGTTTCTCCCTGCAAATCTGACAAAATCCTTGTTATTATTCCCAGGATTTGTTACACTATAAAGACGAAAATTTCCCGCTGGAACCGGATATCCTATTTTTATTTCCAAGGAGCTGATGTTATGGATACCATTACCTCCCGCCTGAGCGATCTTTTCAGCACATTTCCAGAGGCAGTCATCCTCCTCGACGAGGGGGAGGCTGTGTATGCCAACGAAGCGGGCAAGGCGTTGCTCCAGGATGCGCAGTTCCCGGCGGACCTGCTTTTCGCCCTGGCCGAGCACCCTGGCGACTCCATCGACGTAGCCACAGCCCTGGCCACGTACCGGGTGTCGGTCTCCGCCTTGGAGGGGGGCGTCCTGCTGGTGCTGCGCCCCCTGCCCTCCAAGGAAGAGCGGGACCACCCCTTCAGCAACGCGACCTACCGTCTGCGGGAGAGTATCTCCAATCTCACCACCACCCATACCCAAATCAAGCGGGGCTTGGAGGAACGTTTCCTGGACGACGCATTCCAGCGGGAGCTGTCCAACCAAAGCCGCTTTACCTACCAGCTCCTGCGCATTGTGCGCCAGGCAGAGCTCACCCAGGACTTGAACTACAAGACCTTCCCCAAGGAGGAGGCCTTCGACCTGGCCCTGGTGTGCAGCGGCATGGCCGACGAGGCCGCCTGGCTGTCAGAATACGCCGGGGTGCAGTTCAGCTACCACAGCAACGTGGGCTCCCTGCCCTTCCAAGCCAGCAAATCCCTCATCACCCAGATGATCCTGGCGGTGGTATCCAATGCCATCCGGGCGGCAGGGAAGGGGGGGCAGGTGGAGATGCGGTTCCAATCCGCCGGCAGCCGCTGCGTAATCTCCATCCGGGACAGCGGCATGGGCATCCCCGAGGACCGCATGGCCACCCTCTTCACCGGGGAGGTCTCCACGGGCATCCCCCGGCCGGGGGAGGGCTCCGGCCTGGGGCTGTACAACGCCCAGCGGATCGCCCTGATCCACGGCGGCGTGATGATTGCCCAGAGCGGCCGGGATGGGGGCGCCTGTGTGGCCATCTCCCTGCCAGTGATCACGCCCCCCAGCGTCCCCGTGCGCAACAACCCTGGGTATGACAACTTGGAGGGCTTCTCCCCGGTACTCATCGAGCTCAGTGATTTGCTCCCCTGGGAGGCATTCCACGCAGCCACCCGGGACGACTAAAAACGAATTTCGTCAGATATTGTTGATTTTCGAGAGAAAACCCAGGAAAATAGTAGACAAACGGCCTCCTGATGTAGGAAAATATTCTGCGTCAGGAGGTTATTCTTATGCAAAAGTATACGTATCTCAGAAAAACATTTACCTTTGGCGGGCGTCGTTATGAGGTTCGGGGGAAAAGCGAGGAAGAGGTCTTTGATAAATTTATCGAGCTCCTCACCAACCTGCGCCAGGGAGAAGAGGCCCTCACCGTGGACAAATGGTTCCGCCAATGGAAGGCCACCTATAAAGACCCCGCAGGCCTGACCAAAAAGAGCCTGGCCATCTATGACGAAAAGTACAACTGCTATATCTCCCCGGCCATTGGGGAGATGCCCTTGAAGGATGTGCGGGATCTGCACCTGCAAGCCCTGCTGAACACCCAGGCGGGAAAATCCTACTCCCACGTGAGCAAGCTGCGGATGGTCTTACAGGAGATGTTCCGCCAGGCCCGGCGCTCCCGGATCATCGTCTATGACCCTGCGGAGGGCTTGCAGCTCCCGGAGAGCGTGAAAGGCAGCCACCGGCCCATCACCGACGAGGAGCGAAAGCACATCCTGGCGGTGGCGGAGACCCACCCCTCAGGGCTGTGGGTCCTCACCATCCTCTACGCCGGCCTGCGGCCTGGGGAGACAGCGGCGCTGCTGTGGAAGGACATCGACTTTGTACACAACGAAATTCATATCCACAAGGCGGTGGAGAGCGGGACGAAGGTGGTCAAGGCCCCCAAGACCCCGGCGGGGGTCCGGGACGTGCCCATGTGCCGGGAGCTGCGGGAAAAATTCCTCCGGTGCAGCGGGGAGCCCTACGCCCCGGTGTTCCCCACCCGCCAAGGCAATGTCCGCAGCAGCAGCAGCTTGTGGCGGCTGTGGCAATCCTTCGCCAACGCTCTGGATCTGCATATGGGGGCCCGGGTGGAGGACGGCGAGATCGTGGAACACGCCATCGCCAAGGACCTGACCCCCTATTGCCTGCGCCATACCTTTTGCACCGACCTACAGCGGGCAGGGGTACCCATCAACGTGGCGAAGGAGCTCATGGGCCATGCAAATATCTCCGTCACCGCCAATATTTATACCCACAGGGACCAAGGGGTATTACACGAAAATATGGCAAAATTGGCCGCATTTCGAGGAGAAAAAAACGGAAATGAACTTCCAAAATCTGGCGCGGGCTCTGTGGCAAGCTGTGGGAAAAAACGCGAGAAAAAACCCAAACCCCCTTGTAAATCAACAACTGAAACCTGAAGAAGGTGCTGACCCTGGTTCTCACCCTCGCCATGCTCTTATCTGTCATGGTCGTGGGTGCGGGGGCAGCGTTCTCTGATCAAGACTCGATCGGGAACAAA
>NZ_JBQILM010000063.1:0-3868 GCF_056797215.1 Evtepia sp. | reverse complement strand
CCGGCGAGATACACCGCGTCGGCCCCGTAGGCCACGGACATCTCCAACTGCTCCCAGTTGCCGCCGGGAGATAAGAGTTCTAATTTCTTTCCCATCAGTTCCCGCCTTGGCTGGCAATGAAAGCATCATGCTCACTCTTATTGGTAAAGAAGTGATGGGTCCCATCTTCGCCCAGAGAGTAGTAATAATAGTTGCTGCGCTCCGGTTCCATGGCTGCCCGAATGGAGAGCATACCGGGGTTGGAGATGGGCGCGGGGGGCAGGCCCTTGTTGAGGTAGGTGTTATAGGGACTGCTGAGGCTTTGATAGTCGTCCCTGGTCACCTTGCGGGGCTCCGTCCCCGCCTCCGCCTGCTGGTCCAGGACATATTGCAGGGTGGCGTCGATGTTCAGGTAGCCCTGGGTCCCGGCACCGGGGTTGTTGAGACGGTTATAGATGACGGAGGCGATTTTCGTGCGGTCGCCGCCGTCTGTCTCCCGCTCGATCATGGAGGCCACGATGATGACGTCCCGCACGGTCCGCCCAGAGTCCGCAATTTTCTGGCGCATCTCGTCGGTGACCTTGGCATCGAAGTTCACCAGCATCTTGTTTAGGATGAAACGGGGGTCCTCGCCCATGTAGAACTCATAGGTATCTGGGAAGAGGTAGCCCTCTAGGCGGTTGGGGTCCCCCAAGGGGATATCCTGGAGGAAGGAGAAGGCATAGTCGTGGTTGGCGGCCATATCCTCCAACTTTTCCACGCTGGAAATCCCCTTATCCTCTAGCATCTGGAAAATCTGCTTGACGCTGTAGCCCTCCGGGATGGTCACTGCCGTGCTCATGCGGCTGCTGGAACTGGACCCCAGGTTGTTCAAAATGGCCCGGTAGTCCATGTCCGTGTTCAGCTCATAGGTGCCCACGGCGATTTTCTCCCGGCCGTTGGTCACGGCGGAGAAGAGGCGGAACGCCCACTTATAATTGATAATCCCTTGGTCCTTAAGCTGCTTCACCACGCCGCCAAAGTCATTCTCGTCCTGGACGTTGATGACCGCTGTGCCCTCTTCCTTGTTCAGGGCCAGCACGTCGTTGGCCAGGGTCCAGCCCACCACCGCCAGGATGACGGAGATGCCGCAGACCATCAGGATATACAGCATGGAGCTGGACAGGGTGGAGCGCTTTTTCTTCCGCTTCTGGTTGGAGCGGGACGGGGGCCGGTGGGGCGGCTCCTCCCGGTGGCGCCGGGGCTCCGGGTCCTCCCGGTAACGGCGCTGGTCTGGCTCCTCCCGATAGCGGCGCTGGGGCGGGTCGTCCCGGTAGTGCCGGGGGGGTGGGTCGTCCCGGTATCTTCTTCTCTCCGGTTCCTCCCGGTAGCGCCGGGGCTCCGGGTCGCCCCGATATCTTCGATTATCCATTTGTTAACCTCCCTCTGGATTTGCCCCGCTGGGTTGGGGCTTCCATTGGTTTCATCTCTCTTGCAGGTCAGGCCAGACCTGGCCCTCCTCGGTGAGCACATAGCGCACCCACACGTCCAGGGGCTCCCGTGGCAGGTTCACCTGGAAGAAGTCCTCCCGGCACAGGCCGATGCTTATGCCGTCGTAGTCCTCCAAATAGCGGTCATAGTAGCCGCCCCCCTGGCCCAGGCGGTTGCCCCGGCTGTCGAAGCACAGCCCCGGCACCAGCACCAGGTCCAAGTCCTCCCTGGGCACCACCGGGCAGCCCTCCCCTGGGGCGGGGATGCCGTACTTGTCCGGCTGCAATTCCTCCAAGGCTGTGATGGCCCGGGCCTCCATCTGGTGGTCCGGCAGGCAGCGGGGCAGGCACACCCGCTTGCCCTGGTCCAGCAGGGCTTGGAGGATGGGTCGGGTGTCCACCTCTGTCCCCACGCCGCAGTAGAGCAGCAGGGTGCCCGCCTGGGCCACCTTGGGATGTTGGAGGAATTGTGCCGCCAGGGCCTGGTCGGACTCCGCCCGCTCTTCCTGGCTGAGCTCTTCCAGCACCGCACGCATCTGCTGGCGCAGAATCTGTTTCACTTGCGCAATCTCTTGTCCCATTTACGCCTTCTCCCTTCCGGAGAGCAGGGGGCGCACCGCCTGCCAGATCTCCTTGTGTATCTCCTCCACGTCCCGCAGGGCCCCCGCCCCGTCCAGGCAGGACAGGCGCTTCCAGCCATACAGCCGCCCCGCCTCTAGGGCCGCGGCGCGGCAGGCAGCCAGGTAATCCCTGTGGGTCTCGTGGATATCCCCCTTGGTGTTGGTGGCTGCCTCCCGCTGGCGGAGCAGCTCCACCGCCCGGTCTGTGGGCATGTCCAGATACAGCACCAGGTCAGGCCGGGGCAGCCCCAGGCAATCATATTCAAACTCCGCCAGCCAGCGCAGGAAGCCCTCCCGCTCCCCTTCCGGGAGCTTGCTGGTCTGGTGGACGGCGTTGGAGGTGGTGTAGCGGTCCGCCAGCACCAGGCCCCCGGCGCTGTACCAGTCCTCCCAGACCTTTTTCCAAGAGGCGTAGCGGTCCACCGCGTAAAAGGCCGAGGACGCGTAGGGGTTCACATCCCCCGGCCGGCTGCCGAACTCCCCCGCCAGGTACATCTTAATCAGCGCCGAAGAGGGCTCCTGATACTGGGGGAACACCAGCCGCTGGAAGGCAAAGCCCTCCGCCTCCATGCGTTGGCACAGCCGGGCGAATTGGGTGGACTTCCCAGAGCCGTCAGTGCCCTCTAGGACAATCAGTCTACCACTCATTTCTGTCCCCTCCCCTTCTGGGCCATAGCCTGGACCAGGAACAGGGGCAGCTTTGCCATCCGCCCCACCCGGCTGGGCTGGTGGAGCAGGCGGTAGCACCACTCCAGCCCCAGTTTTTGCCAGGCCTCTGGGGCCCGTTTCACCGCGCCGGCGTAGACGTCCAACGCCCCTCCCAGGCCCACCATCAGCTGGGCCCCGGTGGCTGCGCCATAGCGGGCAATCCACCACTCCTGCTTGGGGGCCCCCAGGCAGACAAACACCACCTTGGCCCCGGCAGCCTGGATCTGTGCCGCCACGGCCTCGTTGTCCTGGAAATACCCGTCGTGGGTGCCGCAGATGGACAGGCCCGGGTAGGCCTTTTTCAAGTTCTCCGCCGCCTGCTGGGCCACCCCGGGCTTGCCGCCCAGAAGGTACAATGCCTCGCCGCTCCCCGCCAGCTCCCCCAAAAGGCCGGAGGCGAAATCAATCCCCGGCACCCGCCCCTGTAGGGGGGTGCCCAGGAGCTTGGCAGCATAGACCACGCCGATGCCATCGGGGAGCACCAGATCGGCGGCGTTGAGGAGCTTTTGATAGTCCTGAGACTGGCGGGCCAAATTGACAATCTCCGGGTTGGGGGTCACAACGTAAGACAGCCCCGGCGTCCGGGCCAGGGTGGCCCCGGCGGCCACCGCCTCCCCCAGGGTTAGATCGTCAAAAGTCACGCCCATAATATCCGTTCGCACGTTTTGCATCTCCAAACATCAAACTGTCGCTTTCCCTGCCAGAATGACAGGACAAAGCATAACCTGTTGTATTTTATCACAGTTTTTGCCATTTGTCCACCGAACCATTCCCCCATTTTCTCCATCCTTCCCGCCACAATCCCCCGGCACTTGCAAAAAGCAGAAAGAGCGCGTATGATTTCCCGGGAAACCTCCGGTTGCAACCCCAGGTTGCGCAAAAGAAACCGTAGTTTGGTGGTATTTTCCCCGGAAAACAACTACATTGGAGGCGAAAGGAGGATTTTGGAATGTCCTTTGGTGAAAAAATCCAAACACTCAGGAAAAAAGCCGGGCTCTCCCAGGAAGAGCTGGCCGACCAGCTGGGCGTCTCCCGCCAGGCGGTGAGCAAGTGGGAACGGGACAGCGGCTATCCAGAGACGGAAAAAATCCT
>NZ_JBQILM010000062.1:0-4425 GCF_056797215.1 Evtepia sp. | reverse complement strand
TCTGTATGCAAGTCCAGGTGGAAGGCGCTGCCCTGCCCCACCACGGACTCCACGGTGATGGCAATCCCCAGCCGCCGGGCCGCCTGCTGGCACAGGTACAGCCCCAGGCCTGTGGCCTTTTTGTCCGCGTGGCCGTTGTAGCCGGTGAAGCCCCGTTCAAAAATCCGGGGCAGGTCCTCCGGGGCAATGCCTATGCCGCTGTCCGCCACGGTGAGCACCTTGTCCTGGACGGTAATGGCAATCTCCCCGCTGGGGGTGTACTTGATGGCGTTGGACAGAAGCTGTTCCAGGATGAAATGGAGCCACTTCTCGTCGGTGAGCACCCGCTCCTGGGTCTCCTCATAGCGCAGGCGGATGCGCTTGCGCACAAACTGGGGGGCAAACTTGCGCACCGCCTGGCGGATCACCCCGTCCAACGCCACCTCCCGGAACACGAAGTCCGTGCCCTCCCCCCGCAGGCGCAGGTAAGATAGCACCATCTCCACATACTGCTCAATCCGGAAGAGCTCCCCTTGCAGGGCCCGGTGTTCCTCGCTGTCCTCCCCTTGCAGGAGCATCCCCATGGCGGCAATGGGAGTCTTGATCTGGTGGACCCAGGCGGCGTAATAGTCCAAGCTCTCCTGCTCCTGGGCCCGGCTGGCGGATATCTGGGCGCTGCGCAGGGCCCCCAGGGCCTGCAGCATCTCCCCCAGCTCCGCTTCCGCCAGGGTCTCCGGCAGAGGGAGGCGGTCCAGATTCAGCTCAATGTCCTCCCGTAAGGCCTGCCGCTGCCGGTGACGGGAGCGGTAGTGCCAGAAGTCCAGCGCCAGCAGCACCAGACCCAGGAACAGGCACAGCAGGGCCGGGTAGGCCACCACCTTGAGGCTAAGCCCGTACAGGCCAAACACCAGGGCGAAAATGCCGGCGAACAGGGCGAACACCAGCCAGAGCGGCCCCCGCTCCCGCCCGTACCAGCCCAGAACATGGTTCTCTCTCATGGTATCACTCCACGATATACCCCGCACCCACCCGGGTACGGATAAAATCCCGCAGGCCCACCCCTTCCAGCTTCTTGCGCAGGCGGGCCACGTTGACGGTGAGGGTGTTCTCCTCCACATAGCAGTCCATCTGCCAGAGCTTGGTCATGAGGGTGTCCCGGCTGACCACCTTGCCCTTGTGTTCCAGCAAGGTCTGTAAAATGCGGAACTCGTTCTTGCTCAGCTCCAAGCGCTGGTCCTGGTAGCGCAGGGAGGCGTCGTTCAAGTTCAGCACCACCCCCCGGTGCTCCATCACCGGCACCTGGCCGCTGAGGTCATAGCTGCGCCGGAGGATGGCTTGGAGCTTGGCGGTGAGCACCGCCAGGTCCACAGGCTTGGGGAGGAAGTCGTCGCCCCCCATGTTCATGGCCATGACGATGTTCATGTTGTCCGAGGCGGAGGAGAGGAACACCACCGGGACGTTGGAGAGCTTGCGGATCTCACTGCACCAGTGGTAGCCGTTGTAAAAGGGGAGCATGATGTCCAGGAGGACCAGGTGGGGGTCGTAGTCCACAAAGCTGGGGATGACGGCTTGGAAATCCTCCACCAGGCGCACCCCGTACCCCCAGCGGGTCAGCTCCTGTTGGAGCACCTGGGCCATGGAGAAGTCGTCCTCCACCACAAGAATGCGGTACATCGCCCGCCCCCTCAGCCGTAGGGCCGGACCCGGAACTGGGCCCCCAAGCCCTCCGCCAAGGCCCGGCAGGCGGCAATCTCCGCCGGGGTCTTGTCGTAGTCCACGATGGTCACCATCACCCGGGGGACATACTTTACCGCCTCCCGGACGAAGTCCAGCATGGCGTCCCAGCCCTTCTCCCCGGACCCCGGCCGGGTGAGGCGGAGGTATTCCTCCTGGTTGGAGCCATTTAAGGACACAGACACCGCGTCCAGCCGCCCCTTCAGCTCCGGGGCGATGTTGCGGTGGTTGATGAGGCTGCCGTGGCCGTTGGTGTTCAGGCGGATGGGGGGCAGATCTGCCCGCTTCGCGGCGTGGAGCTGGTCGCACAGCCACAGCATGTCGTCCGCCCGGCAGGTGGGCTCCCCATAGCCGCAAAAGACGATCTCACTGTACTGGGACAGGTCCTTGGACAAGATGTCCTCTAGCACCGCCTCCCGGCTGGGCTCCTCCTGGAGCCAGAGGCCACCCAGGGCAGAGCTGTCCTCGTCCCGGATGCAAAAGACACAGTGGCAGTCACAGCGGTTGGTCATGTTGATATAGAGGCTGCCGAAGTAATCGTAGGTGATGATATCCCCTTGCATGGTACTTCCTCCTTTTTCTCCTGTTCCCCAGGTTCAGTCAATGCCGAAGAGGCGTTTCCCGTTCTCTGTGGTGATCCGGGCCACCTCCTCCGCCGGCAGGCCCTTGATGTCCCCGATGGCCTCCGCCATGCGGTAGACATAGCGGGAGTCGCAGCGCTTCCCCCGGAAGGGGACGGGGGCCATGTAGGGGGCGTCGGTCTCCACCATGAGCCGCTCCATGGGCACCGCCGCCACCACCTCCGGGCCCTTCCGGGCGTTCTTGAAGGTAATGGTGCCGGTAAAGGACAGGTGCCAGCCCAGGGCCACCAGGGTTTTGGCGTCCTCGGCGCTGCCGGAGTAGCAGTGGAACACCCCCCGGGCCCCGGGGAACGCCCGGACGATGGACAGGCAGTCCCCGTGGGCCTCCCGGTCGTGGACAATTACTGGCAGGTCCAGGCGCTGGGCCAGGGAGAGCTGGGCCCGGAATACCTCCTTTTGCAGGTCGTGGGGGACCTCCTTCCAGTAGTAGTCCAGGCCGATTTCCCCGATGGCCTTCACCTTGGGGTGGCGGCTCATGGCCTCAAGCTGTTGGAGCCAGTCCGGGGGCAGGCCCAGGGCGTCCTCGGGGTGGATGCCTACGGCGGCGTACACGTATGGATAGGCCTCCGCCAGCTGGATGGCGGCGCGGCAGCTTTCCAGGTCACAGGCGGGGCAGAGCACCAGCCCCACCCCGCTCTCGGGCAGGGCGGCTAGGACGGCGTCCCGGTCCCCGTCGAAGGCCTGGTCGTAGTAGTGGGCGTGGGTATCAAAGAGCATGGCGTCATTTCTCCTTTCCCTTGGTGGGGGGCAGGGCGATGGGGTGGAGGCCCCGGCTGTCGCTGAGGGCCTCCTGGGCCAGCACCCGTTCCGGGTCCGCGTCCCGGAGGTTCAGGAGCTTTTCCCCCAAAATCTGGGAGAAGCCGGACATGAGCACGCTTTGGAGGATGAAGTCCTCCACGGCCCCCCCTTCCTCCTCCCCCTGGGCGTTGAGGATGCTTTGGGCGGCGGCACGGGTCTGGGCGGTGTAGAAGTTCCCCACCTGCTGGACCCGCTGGATATAGCTGGTGTAGAAGCTGCGCACCTCTTCCTCGTCCCCTCCGGCGGGGAGGAGCTTTTGGAGGCTGCTGATGCTGGTGCCCTGTTTTAGGGTGAAGATCATAATCATGTAGGCGATGTGGATCCGGTAGTATTTCCGTTTCTCCGGGGCGGGCATCACCTTTAGGCGGACGTAATTGTTGATGGTGGTGGAGGTGACGGGCTTATCCTTTTGGTCCTCCACGGGGATGAAGTCCAGGTATTGGCCCAGGAGGGCGATCACCTGGTCCATATACAGGCCGATGTCCGGCAGCTCTTTCCAGGCGGGGAGCTTATAGTTGTTCAAATAGTTCTCCCAGCGGATCAGCTTATGGGCCACCAGGTCTTTATCGTAACTCATGGGGGTTCTCACTTTCTGGCCCTTGGGGGCCTGGGGGCAGGGTTCTTTTTTGTCTTTATTGTACTACGATTTGTTGGATTGGACAAGCCCCGTTGTTTGTGATTCCCGCACAGTGCGGGCCCTTGTGTCCTCTTTTTTTGCGCTGCATAAAGTTTCACACGCGCTTCGCGCTATAAAAATCAGACATTGGCATGTCAGATTTTTAAGTGAAACTAATATCAGAAAAAAAGCGGACGGAAAAAAACTGCGGGGGCGGGACTGGGAGGCTTACCGTGCGGGGAAACTTAGCGCCCGACCTGTCTGGTGCTTCCGTCCACCGCCCGTGGGCCGACCGGGCCGGAGCCACCGGCCACAAGGCTGTGGGTTGGGGCGGATTTGCGGCGGTAGTTCCTTTGTTTTTTCGTCTTTTCTCTCGGATTGGTTCGCTCCCATCTAGGAAGTGGTTGGAGGAGAGGGGAGATTGGGGCTTGCTTCGGTTTTGGTGACTTGTTGGCTTTTGTCTATCCATTGTAGGAGGGATGGTAGCGGGGACAACAGGCCTTTATAGGGAAAGGAAGGTCCGTTCAGGATAGAAAAAAACGGCCCTTCTGGGCCGCGGCGCAGATGCGCCGTAAATTCGTAGCGAAGCGGAGAATTGCGCAGGGAGGGCTTCGCCCGACCGAGCATGTCAAATCCCCCTGGGGTGGAGGGGGACCA
>NZ_JBQILM010000061.1:0-4622 GCF_056797215.1 Evtepia sp. | reverse complement strand
CTATAAATGAGCAAATCTGAAAAATGACAAAAAAGAAGGCATAGCCTCAAGTGTTATAATGGAAGCGCGACCAACCACAAAACACGAGAGGGAATGCCTTGTGGAGATTATAACACCGAGAGAGCAGATACGCAAATTCTTTTTTGAGAAGCACTTGGAGTTTTTGACCAGCGTACCCCAGCAGCGGCTTCAGGAAATGATCCTGTCCAGCTGTATGAAGGGGCATAGTGGAAAAATGTCGGACTATGGCGAGTGCGGTCCAGCCCACCGAACAACCTACGGACATTTTCTGGCCAAGGGCAAGTGGGATGACAAGCGGCTGGAAGAAACGCAAAAACGCGAAAGCTTCCAGACGGTTTCGGAACTTTCCCGCCGAGATGGAACACCTCTTTTTATCAGCATCGACGACACAGTTCTGCCCAAAACAGTGCCATCATCAAAGGCGAAACGTCCAACACAGGGGGCCGGATGGCATTACTCCCATTTGGAGGGGAAGGTCGTCTATGGGCATCAGGTCCATGCTGCCATCGTTGGGACCGGAGATACTTCTCTGTGTTATTCCCTGAAACGCTGCTGCCCGGAAAACGGCACGAAAATCGACATGACCTTGGAGATTCTTCGCTCTCTTCCGAATCAAACGGGGGCCTATATCCTGATGGACAGCTGGTACACCAACCCCAGTGTTCTTGATGCCTGCCAGGAGAAGGGCTGCCATTTGATTGGCGCGATGAAAACCAACCGTATTCTGTTCCCGGAAGGAAAGCGTACCTCTGCCTCCGATCTGGCCGCCTCTCTCGACCCCGGCTGTTTTCACCCTGTAACGGTGAAAGGCCGGACCTACATGGTGTATCGCTACGAGGGGCCTCTGAACAAAATTGACCGCGCAGTGGTTCTGCTCTCCTATCCACCAGCTGCGATGGGCAGGAAATGTGCCCTCCGGGTATTTCTATGCTCCGATTCCACCCTGTCTGATGAGACGATTCTGGAATACTATTCTCACCGCTGGACCATTGAGGTCTTGTTCCGCGCTCATAAACGCTATATGGGCTTAAAAAGTTTCATGGTTCGGGCTGCTAAAGCTCTTGATCGCTTGCTGCTTGTCTTAGCCCTTGCCCATTTCTTCTTTTCCTGCGGTCTTGGCCATATTGTGCCCTTCCACATCGGCCTTCACCTCTGCCGGACTGCTTTCGTCAATTCCTGAATTTGCTCATTTATAGCTCCTCAAATATTTTTGCCGTCGAGGAGAGAACTTTTTGACGCGAAAAAGAGGGGATGGGCCATCCTCTCTCCCCGGTACGGTTGCCGAAACCGCCCATTTGTGCTACAATACCCCCATCTGCCCTACGTATTTTCCGGGAGGAGGTGCCCCGCCATGCCCCAGCGCATCCTTGTGGTGGACGACGAAACCGCCATCGCCGATCTGGTGGAGGTTTACCTCCAGGGCGAGGGCTTCACCGTCCACAAATTCCACAACGCCGCAGACGCCCTGGCGTCCGTGCACGCCGCGCCCCCGGATCTGGCCATCCTGGACGTGATGCTCCCCGACCTGGACGGCTTTACCCTGTGCCGCCGCATCCGGGAACAGCACCTGTTCCCCATCCTCATGCTCACCGCGCGGGGAGAGGACCTGGACAAGATCACCGGCCTCACCCTGGGGGCGGACGACTACATCACCAAGCCCTTCAACCCCCTGGAGCTGGTGGCCCGGGTAAAAACCCAGCTCCGCCGGTACACACGCTACAACCAGGGAGCCGCCCCCGCCCAGCCGGAGGAATACGACCTCCGGGGCCTGCAAATCTCCCTGTCCGCCCACCGCTGCACCCTGTTCGGGGAGGAAATCCCCCTCACCCCGCTGGAATTTTCCATCCTCTGGCACCTGTGCCAAAACCGGGGCCGGGTGGTATCCAGCGAGGAACTGTTTGAGTCCGTCTGGGGAGAGCCGTACCTGGACAGCAACAACACCGTCATGAGCCATATCGCCCGGCTGCGGGAAAAGCTTCGCGAGCCACGCCGGAAGCCCCGTTTCATCAAAACCGTGTGGGGGGTGGGCTACACCATTGAATAACTCCAATTACAACAGCCGCCTGTCCCGCCAGCTCTGGACGCGCTGCCTCCTGTCCCTGCTGGCCTGGGCCTTGTGGACGGCGGCGGTGGCGGTGCTGTGCTACTACATCGCCGCCTCCTCCAGCTGGGACGGCACCGGAGTGCTCTACCGCTTCGTCAGCTGGGCCCACCGGAATGTGGCCCCGCTCTACCTGCTGGTGACGGCGGCGGGGGGCTTCGTGATCTGCCTCCGCTTCATTGCCCGCTCCCTGCGCTGCCTGGACGCCCTGGTGGACGCCGCCCAGGCCCTCTCCCACCCCACCGAGGAGCCTATCGCCCTCCCCGCCGAGATGGAGCAGGTGCAGACCCAGCTCAACCTGGCCCGGGAGCAGGCCCTGCGCTCCGCCCTGGCGGTCAAGGACGCGGAGCAGCGGAAAAACGACCTCATCGTCTACCTGGCCCACGACCTGAAAACGCCCCTCACCAGCGTCGTCGGCTACCTCACCCTCCTGCGGGACGAGCCGGGGCTGTCCCCGGAATTCCGGGCCCGGTACACCGGGGTGGCCCTGGACAAGGCGGAGCGGCTGGAGGATCTGATCGACGAGTTTTTCGACATCACCCGCTTCAGCCTCACCCACCTGGAGCTGGAACGGCGGCCCATTGACCTGACCCGGATGCTCCAGCAGGTGGCGGACGAGTTCAGGCCCCAGCTCAGCGAGCACGGCCTCACCTGCGCCCTGGCCCTGCCCCCGTCCCTGATCTGCGGCTGCGACCCGGACAAGCTGGCGAGGGTGTTCGACAACCTCCTGCGCAACGCCTGCCACTACAGCGATCCCGGCACCCAGGTGGAGATCGCCGCCGCAGTGGAGGAACACACCGTGCTCCTCACCTTCACCAACCGGGGAGCCACCATCCCCCCGGAGAAGCTGGAGCGCGTCTTCGACCGCTTCTTCCGCCTGGACTCCTCCCGCGCCGCCCGGACGGGAGGGGCGGGCCTGGGCCTGGCCATCGCCAAGGAGATCGTGGAGCTTCACGGCGGCACAATTTCCGCCCACAGCGGGGACGGCCTCACCACCTTCCAGGTAGCTCTCCCAAAATCGTAAGAAAATCACAAGGTTTTCGTGAGAATCCCGCCACACATTTCCCGCCCCCATCTGGTACAATCAGGGGACAGATACAGAGAAGGGAGAAGCCCTCATGCACGACTTCATCAACACCATCCTGCGGTACTTTTCCAAGGCCCTGGCCCCCGCGCTGCTGGCCGCCCTGCTGGCGGGCGGGGCGTTGTTCCTGTACTACGTGTGGCGGAAGGACCGGGGCTGCCCCATCCCCGTCCGGCGGGCCGCCGCCATCGCCCTGCTGGCCTGCTATCTGGCGGGGCTGGTCACCATCACCCTGCTGATCCGCACCGCCAATCCGGGAATGCGCCTCTGGGTGCAGACCCACCTGTTCCTGGCCTTCTGGGAGGCGTGGAACGCCTTTACCCTGCAAATCTGGCTCAACCCGCTGTTGAATATCGCCATGTTTATACCATTCGGCGTGCTTCTGCCCCTGGCCTTCCCCCGGTTCCAGCGGTGGTACTGGACGCTGGCGGCGGGGCTGTCCACCTCCCTCGCCATCGAGATCATCCAGTATTTCACCGGACGGGGGCAGGCCGACGTGGACGACCTGTTCTGTAACACCCTGGGGGCCGCGCTGGGCTTCTGCCTGTGCCTCGCCGCCCTCAGCCTCTCCCGCAGGGAGTGGAAGGCGGCGGGCCTTTACACCATCCTGCCTGCCCTGTCCGCCGCTGTGCTGGCGGGCATCTTCCTGACCTACCAGCTCCAGCCCTACGGCAATCTGGCGGACGCCCCCATCCCCGTGGCCCCCGCCGATACCAGTGGGACGCGGTGGGTGCTGGACTGCCCCCTGTCCGATGAACCCGGCCCCGCCGGGGTGTACTGGGCGGAGCCCTTCACCAAAGCGACCTGCGACGAGTTCGCCCTGGACTTCGCCCAACGCCGGGGGGTGGATATCAGCGGCGATCGGTTTGACATCATCTATTACGACAACACCACCTACTACTCCGACCACAGCACCTTCTGCATCATTGTGGATCACAACGACCGCTCCTACCGATACAGCGACTACCGGGTGGAGGACAGGCATGACGGCTGGGGCACCGCCACCGAAGCGGACCTCCGCGCCGCCCTGGACGAGCTGGGCGTACCCCTCCCCGCCGCCGCCAGATTCTACGACGAGGGCAAGGGCAGATACACCTTCCGCGCCGCCAACCTGGAGCAGGACGGCTTGTTCTACGACGGCTCCATAGAATGCCGGGTCTCCAAAAGCGGCAGGCTCTACGAGGTGGACAGTGCCATGGCCGCCGTCACCCTCCACGGGGACGCCCCGGTGATCTCCCAGCAGGAGGCCTACCGCCGCCTCTGCGCGGGCCGCTTCGACCACACCAACGCCTTCGCCTTCGGCTTCGTGGACACCACCCAGGGGGAGGTCCATGTCACCGCCTGCGACCTGGAATACCTCACCGACAGCAAGGGCTTCCGCCAGCCCGTGTACTACTTCAGCCTCTCGGACAGCAA
>NZ_JBQILM010000060.1:0-4659 GCF_056797215.1 Evtepia sp. | reverse complement strand
TTCGTCCGGGCCCGGTGGATCAGTAGGGCCTGTTCCTTGGTCCCGCGGCCTACCTTCACCAGGCCGTCGTCCCGGAGGAAGCGGCGGATCTCCCCGGCAATTTTGGGCACGGCGTAGGTGGAAAACTGGGTGCCATAGGCCAAGTCGAAGCCCTGGACGGCTTTCAAAAAGCCCACACAGCCCAGTTGATATAAATCCTCATTGTCCAGGCCCTTCCGGGCGTAGCGGCGCACGATGCTCCAAATCAGCCCGGCGTTTTCCTCCACCAGACGGCCGCAGGCCTCCCGGTCCCCTGCCTGGGCGGCCTGGATGAGGGTGAAGCGGTCTTGGGCAATCAAGGATGCTGCCCTCCCGCCCGGAGGGCAAAGCGCTTGCGCATGGTCACGGTGGTGCCCTTGCCAGGGACGGAGCGGACCTTTAGGGTGTCGGTAAAGCTCTCCATGATGGTGAAGCCCATGCCGGAGCGCTCCTCGTTGCCGGTGGTGAAGAGGGGGGTGCGGGCTTTCTCCACGTCGGGGATGCCCACCCCCCAGTCCCGGACGATGAGCTCCATCTCGTTGCCGGGGTAGAGGCGCAGCTTCATCTCTACCTTCCCCAGGGTGTCTGGATAGGCGTGGACGATGGCGTTGGTGACGGCCTCGCTGACGGCGGTTTTTACATCCCCCAGCTCATCCAAGGTGGGGTCCAGCTGGGCGGCAAAGGCGGCGGCGGCGGAGCGGGCAAAGGCCTCGTTGGCGGATTTGGAGGGGAAGGTCAGAACGACCTGGTTGGTATATTTCACGGTACGCATCTATGTAGCTCCTTTCACTGGGCGATGGGGATGAGCCGCCCGATCCCGGCGGCCCGGAGGACCCGCGCCGGCTGCTCGTTGAGGCCGGTGACCTGGATGGTCCCGGAGAGCTCGTCCATTTGCTGGCGCAGGCGCAGGAGGATGGCGATGCCGGAGCTGTCCATAAACGTGACCCCGGAGCAGTCCACCACCACCTGCCGGGGCAGGACGGCGTCCACCTCTTTTTCCAGGCTGTGGAGCAGGCCCTTGACGCTGTGGTGGTCGATGTCCCCAGACAGGGAGATGGTGAGGATGCGGTTGTGGGTGGCGTAGGCGACGGGCATATCAGAAAAACCCCCTTTGTATGACGGTATATCCAAGCGGAAACAAAAATTACCCTATACCAGCTTGTCCGGTATAGGGTAATCATACTGCATTGCTATGGAGATTTCTGTCAAAGGGAGAGGGGAAGAGGAAAAATATAAGGGGACAGCCGGATAGGCTGTCCCCTTGTGGTATGTTATCCGTTGGTTTTGGGTATGTCGCCGCGGTCAGCCACCAGCGAGTCCATATCATAGGACAAATCGGAGGTTTTGACCCAGAAGCTGCGGGTATCGCCGCCAACGAGGTTTTGAACCTTGCAGCGGGAGCCGTCCCGCACCAGGACTTTCACTGTGCCGAGCATTTGCTCCACCTCTTGGGTCTCCGTATTTTGGCCCAGGCATCCGTCGGCAAGGGCCAGATTGGCGCTGTTTTCCAAATCCTCTTCGGATTGGGAAAGGATAGCGGCGGGCAGTGTGCCATACAGGGCGTTGGGGGTGTCTCCGGTGGGGACATAGACCCGGGATTGCTCCCCTGTGGTTTCCAGCACTAAGACCACATCACCCTTGACCATGGGGACATCTCCCTCAATGGCAGTCCAGGAAAGCTGCATACTTGTGTCCGCCAAAGCGCCGTAACACTGGGTCAGGGTGGCGTCTTCCAGAAGGACAGCCGTGCGGGCGGGGCGTTGGACGGTTTCGGTGGAGAGGATGTTTGATGTGTCTTCCTGGGGTGTCTGGGACTCGGCGCTGCTGTCCGGGCCGCAGGCGCACAGCAGGGCACAGAGCAAAGCGCACAGGGGCAGGAAATACTTTTTCATAGGAACCTCCTTCAATAAAATTGAAAGTTTGTCGGTTGGAGGAAGGGGAAACCCTTAGCCCAACTGCTGCTCAAAGGCATCCCGGATGGTATGGGGATTTTCTGCGATGATGAGTACGGCATACTGGTCCTGGGTAAAGACGATGCCCTTTTCTGCCATATCCAGTTGGTCGGGGGCGTATTGGCGGAATGTGTTGCAACGGGAGTCCTTGTGCTCGCTGAGGCTGATGGCGGCATCCTGGACGTCAGCGGGGTCTTTTACGGCGATGACAGCGAATTCGTCGGCAGTTTTTTCATTGGAAAAGGAGAGGAGATAGTTCTCCACCTTGTCATAGTCCAGAGTGGAAAAGTAGGTAAAATTCTGCGCGGCCTTGTCGGAGTCCCCGGTGACAGAGCGCATGGTGGGGAAATTACCGGCTTCCAGCATGGCGGTTTGCAGTTCTTCCATGTCTACAGCGGCGGAGGCGGCGGGGCTGCCGGTGCAGGCGCACAGGGCCAGGGCGGTGCTGAGGCCCAGCAGGAGTGCGAGGATTCGTTTCATGGTATTGTCCTCCTTAACCGACGGCTTTGGCTTCTGTTTCAAAGAAGCCTTCTGTGTCGTTGTCGCTGGGGTCGCCGCTCATACCGTCGAAGGCATCCCGAACGGCCTTGTCCACTTTTTCCAAATCCTCCTCAGAGAGTTCCGTAAATGGGTCCTCGGAAGTAAAACCGTAGGTGGTGATGGTGAGGATGTACTCACTGCCAGATACAGGGGTCCAGGTCCAGCTCATCCACAGATCGCCAAATTCACTGCTGTTGACGATATCCTGCATGCTGTTGAGCATGGCTTCCACGATCTGGGCGTGGGCCTCGTCGATGGCCTGGAAGCCCAGGCAGGTGGTGGCTTGCTGTTCATCCAAGGAGGCCCGGAACAGGGCGGGGATTTGATAGATATCCTCCACCTGCTTACGGTTTTGATAGGCGTAGTTGTATTCTAGGCTGGTGGCGGCGGGGAAGAACTCCCGGTCCCAATCGTGGCCGTGAGCGGCCAGGTCGTCATTCATGTTAAAGTTGGCGTAAGTAGTTTCACCCTGGTCAGAGGAGGTGTCCACATGATACCAATTGCCGTCTAGCTTGACCAGATTCCAAGAGTGGTATTTGTCTGGATTGTGGACCACCATGCACTCAATGTCCATCATCTGCATGAATAGGCGGAAGGTGGTGGCGTAGCCCACACAGACGGCATCGTGGTATTTCAGCACGCCATAGGGGTTGTCACTGTCTTCGCCGGTTTGAGGGATGACCTGGAGTACGCCCCAGTCCTGGGTCAGCTCTGTGGTCATCCACTCGTAGACGGCTTTCTCCTTTTCGTAATCGCTCATGTCCTCGGTGATAATCTCGTCCAATACAGCGCTGGCCATCTCCAAGGTTTCCTTCTGCTTGTTGCTCAGAGAGGCGGTGTTGCCGGATTTGTAGGCGTCGGAGATGGGGAGGGTGGAGACAATGCGGTACTCGTTGTTCATGATGCCTACATTGTCCTCTTGGGTTTCCCCGTCGGGAGAGATGCCTGCGGCGTCTTGCAGGGTGTGGATGGCTTTTGCGTTGTACACGCCCAAAATGGTGCTGCTGAGGATGCCCACCAGGGCGACCGCCAGCAGGCAGTACAAAACGATGGTTTTCTTCTTTTCTGCTACCATACTATACTCCTTTATCTCTTGTAATGTGGAACTGGGTTCATCATACGTGGTTTGATGAGGAAGGTCAATAGATTTAAGAGAAGCTTAAGAAAGATGGGGGGTTACTGGGGGGCAGACAGGTCAGCGGCTGAATTGGTGTCCAGCAGGGCGGTGGCTTCTGCCAGCAGCAGGGTGAAGGCATCTAGGTCTTGGATGTATTTTTCTGCCTGCCAGTCATGGGTGATAATGCTGAGGTCATAGAGCTGGCCGAAGGCATCCTGAAGCTGGGGGAGCTTTGTGCGGAAGGGGGAGTCGGCGTCTGTGAGCAGGGGGCTGTCGCAGTTCTGCCAAAGAGCATCCAGGAAGCTAGTGCGGGCGTTGGAATATTGGTAATAGGGATCGGTTAGCCCGTCGGGAAGCATCTGTGGCACGGTGGCTTTGGGGGCGTAAGCCCAGAGGGTATAATAAGCGGAGAGACGACCAGAGACGTTGCCGGAGATACCGTCCAGGTAGCCCTGTAAATAGCCCCGGGCTTCGGGGGTGTCCTCCAAGGTGGAGAGGCAGTCCAACAGGGCGTCCATTTCGTCCAGCTCACAGCGCTGTTGGTGAAGGAACTGGCCTCCGGTGGTGGCATAGAACTGGTTTTCGTAGTCAATGGACACTTCACTGGTGGAGTCCGGGGCTCCGCAGGCGGAGAGGAGGGCGGCCAGAGCCAGAGGCAGGAGGAGTGACTTCTTCATAGGGGCTCGTCCTTTCTATAAAATGTACTATGTTTGATTGGATGGGCCAGGGGGAGGTTTCTTTCATTTATTATAACAGCAAAAAGAGGGGAATATTACATAATTTTTTGTTTTTTTCAAAAATTTTCTCGAAATGCCCCTTGCTGGGCAAAAAACAGCAGATGCTCCGGGGTCAGAGGCACCTGCTGTCAGTCAATCAGTCCTTATGAAGGGTATTCAAATCGTAGGGGGTGGTCTGGTAGACATAGTAGTTGAGCCAGTTGGTGTAGATCAGCTGGCCGGCGGAACGCCACCGGACAATGGGCGTCTGGGTGGGGTCATCACCCGGGAAATAGTGCAGGGGGATGTGGATGTC
>NZ_JBQILM010000059.1:0-6521 GCF_056797215.1 Evtepia sp. | reverse complement strand
GGCGTGGAAGTCCTCAAAGCCCTCCCCGGCCCCCAGGGCAAAGCGCAGGGGGACCCCTGCCCGTTCCGCTGCCGCCAGGAGGGTTTGGTCACAGCCGCCGTCCCGGCAGCACAGCACGGCCTTGGCCTTGGCCTTGTGGAGCCGGTAATAGAAATCCTCCTCCGTGAGCCGGTAATACGCCGGGGATAGCACCAGCCCCAGCTTGTGGGCCGCCACCGCCGCCACCCAGAACTCCCAGTGGCTGCGCAGGGCGCACAACAGCACGTCCCCCTTGCGCAGCCCCCGGCGCTGGAACAGCACCGCCGCCTGGGTGCTCAGCCGGGCAACCTCCCCAAAGGTCAGGGTCCGGGACGCCCCCCGGTCGTTGCGCCAGACCATGGCGGGGCGGTCTGGGTACAGCGCCCCCAGCTGGTCCACCACGTCGTAGCCATAGTTGAAATTGCCGGCATAGGTATAGCGGTAACGCTCCAACCGCCCCAGCGGGTCGAAGTGCTCCTGAATGAATCTTGTAAAAAATGCCCCCATGTGGCACCTCCCTTTTGTGGTGTGTCCATTCAATGGTAATAAGGTAACAATATTGTAACAAGATTTTGATAGAATATCAAGCACGCCCCGCAAACCTGTGGAAAACTATCCCTCCCATCCCCCAAACCTACCTCACACGAGCGAAAAAGGTAATATTTTTTCCACATGTTCATAGTTTTTTTCTTTTTTCTTACGCGGAACCATGCTATAATAATCTGAATTGTGGAAAACTCCGTGCTTTTGCACGTGGATACGTTGAAAGGAAGAAACAACCATGGGTTTCTTAAACAAATTATTTGGCACCAATATGGCCAAGGAGATCAAGCGTCTTGAGCCGATCGTACAGAAAATTGAGGCCTTGGAGGAGAGCTACAAGGCCCTCACCGATGCCCAGCTCCAGGCCAAAACCCCGGAGCTGAAAGCCCGCTACCAGAAGGGCGAGAGCTTGGACCAGCTCCTCCCCGAGGCCTTTGCCACCTGCCGGGAGGCCGCCGACCGGGTTCTGGGCCTGCGGCCCTACCGGGTGCAGCTCATGGGCGGCATCATCCTCCACCAGGGCCGCATCGCGGAGATGAAAACCGGTGAAGGCAAGACCCTGGTGGCCACCCTCCCCGCCTACCTCAACGCCCTGTCCGGGGAAGGGGTACATATCGTCACCGTCAACGACTACCTGGCCAAGCGCGACAGCGACTGGATGGGCAAGGTCTACCGCTTCCTGGGCCTCACCGTAGGCCTGGTGATCCACGGCATCGACCCCAAGGGCAAGCAGGACGCCTACAACGCCGACATCACCTACGGCACCAACAACGAATTCGGCTTCGACTACCTCCGGGACAATATGGCCATCTATAAGGCCGAGCTGATGCAGCGGGGCCACACCTTCGCCATCGTGGACGAGGTGGACTCCATCCTCATCGACGAGGCCCGTACCCCCCTGATTATCTCCGGCATGGGGGACCAGTCCACCCAATTGTACACCCTGGCGGACAACTTCGCCGCCTCCCTCAAGGGCCTCACCGTGGCCACTGTGGACGACAAGGAGGAGGAGGACGAGGACATCGACGCGGACTACGTGGTCAACGAGAAGGCCCGGGCCGTCACCCTCACCGCCCGGGGCATCGCCAAGGCGGAAAAGACCTTCAACGTGGAAAACCTCTCCGACCCGGAGAACTCCACCCTCTCCCACCACATCAACCAGGCCATCCGGGCCCGGGGGCTGATGAAGCGGGACATCGACTATGTGGTCAAGGACGGCGAGGTCATCATTGTGGACGAGTTCACCGGCCGCCTCATGTACGGCCGCCGCTATAACGACGGCCTCCACCAGGCCATTGAGGCCAAGGAAAAGGTCACGGTGGCCCGGGAGTCCAAAACCCTGGCCACCATCACCTTCCAGAACTACTTCCGCCTGTACAAAAAGCTCTCCGGTATGACCGGTACCGCCCGCACCGAGGAGGAGGAGTTCAACGCCACCTATCAGCTGGACATCGTGGAGGTCCCCACCAACCGGCCCCTGGCCCGGACGGACCACCCCGACGAGGTGTACAAAAACACCAAGGGCAAGTACAACGCCATCGTCCAGCAGATTGCGCAGTGCCACGAGAAGGGCCAGCCGGTCCTGGCCGGTACCACCTCCATTGAGAAGTCCGAGATCCTCTCCAAGCTCCTCACCCGCCAGGGCATCAAGCACAATGTCTTGAACGCCAAGAACCACGAGAAGGAAGCGGAAATCGTGGCCCAGGCAGGCAAGTTCGGGGCCGTCACCGTGGCCACCAACATGGCCGGCCGTGGTACGGACATTATGCTGGGGGGCAACGCGGAGTATTTGGCCAAAAACGACCTGCGGAAAGCGGGCCTCACAGAGGAGCTCATTGCCGAGGCCACCGGCTTTGCCGAGACAGACAACCAGGAGATTTTGGACGCCCGGAAGCTGTTCTCCCAGGCGGAGGCCAAATATAAGGAACAGCTGGCCCCCGAGGCCGACAAGGTCCGGGAGGCCGGGGGCCTGTTCATCCTGGGCACCGAGCGCCACGAATCCCGCCGCATCGACAACCAGCTCCGGGGCCGTTCCGGCCGCCAGGGGGACCCCGGCGAGAGCCGCTTCTACCTGTCCATGGAGGACGACATCATGCGCCTGTTCGGCTCCGAGCGGATGCAGAACATCATGGAGACCCTCAAAATCGACGACGATACCCCCATCGACGCCAAGCTTCTCTCCGGGGCCATTGAGAACGCCCAGAAGAAGGTGGAGTCCAAGAACTTCCAGGCCCGGAAGAACACCCTGGAATACGACGACGTGATGAACGTCCAGCGTGAGGTCATCTACAAACAGCGCCGCCAGGTGCTGGACGGGGAGGACGTAGGCCCCTCTGTCCACAACATGATCCACCGCTGGATCGAGTCCTCCATCCAGGGCCACCTGGGGGAGGCCAAGCACTTCACCGCCGAGAGCTTCCAGCCTGCCATTGAGCCCTTCCAGGGCCTCTTCTTCCCCGCCGAGGAAATGGCCCTCACCGACGACCAGCTGCAAAGCTACAGCGCCCGCCAGCTCATTGAAAAGGTACAGGAGGCCGCCATGGCCACCTACCAGGCCAAAGAGGACGCCCTGGGCGCCGAGCTCATGCGGGAGCTGGAACGGGTCATGATGCTCCGGGTGGTGGACGAATACTGGATGGACCACATCGACGCCATGGAGGAGCTGAAAAAAGGCATCGTCCTCCGGGCCTACGCCCAGACCAACCCCGTGGACGCCTACAAAAAAGAGGGCTTCGAGATGTTCGAGGGCATGATCCAGGCCATCCAGGAGGAGACCATCCGCCGGATCATCGCTGCCCGGGTCCAGACCGACGAGGTAAAGCGGGAGCGGGTGGCCAAAATCACCGGCCAGTCCAGCGGCAGCGACGAGAGCTTGAAGAAAGAGCCCGTGCGCAAAGCCATCAAAATCGGCCCCAACGACCCCTGCCCCTGCGGCAGCGGGAAGAAATATAAGAAGTGCTGCTACCTGAAAGATAAAGCAGCACAGTAATTAGGAGGACCCATGCCCTTTACCAAGCAAAGCGTCAACGATGTGGTGTTCCACACCGCCAACCCCTTCACCGAAGCCGGCGGCGTCGCCCACGGCTTCGCCGCCCGCCTGGGCGGCGTCAGCGCCCCCCCTTGGGACAGCCTGAACATCAGCCTTTCCCGGGGGGACGACCCCGCCGCCGTCCGGGAGAACTACCACAGAATGTGTGCCGCCCTGGGCACAGATGTCAACAAGCTGGTGATGACCCACCAGGTCCATGAGGACTACATCCGCCCCGTAGGCCCCGGGGATATCCTCCCCGACCCCCTGGCCCCCATTGAGGTGGACGCCGACGGCCTCATCACCGATACCCCGGGGCTGTGCCTCACCATCTTTTACGCCGACTGTATACCGGTGCTGCTCTACGACCCCCAAAAGCGGGTGATCGCGGCGGTACACTCCGGCTGGCGGGGCACCGCCCTGGCCATTGCCCAAAAGGCGGCGGGGAAGATGGTGGCGGAGTACGGCTGCCGTCCAGGGGATATCCTGGCGGCCATCGGCCCCGGCATCGGGCCCTGCTGCTTCGAGACCCACGCCGACGTGCCCACCGCCCTCACCGCCCAGCTGGGCCAGGGGGCCGCCCCCTGCATCATCCCCAAGGTGGAGCGGCCGGGCAAGTTCGCCGTGGACTTGAAGGGCATCATCCGCTGGGAGCTGCTGGAAGGGGGGCTCCGGGAGGAGAACATCTCCACCCTGCCCCTGTGTACCGCCTGCCACCCAGAGCTGTACTGGTCCCACCGGAAAATGGGGGAGCAGCGGGGCAACCACGCGGCTATGATCCAACTAAACTAGGAGGAGAGAAGCAATGGGCCGGATCCTTTCCAAGCTATGGCGATTGTTCTATAAGCTCTGGGGCTTTCTTTGCTACCTGTTCCCCAGCCGGCACGCCGGCACCCCATTGTATGCCCCCAAACACAACAACGAACCCCATTGACCCCAGACCCCGCAAGGAGGCGGATACCCCATGAGTAAAGCCAAGAAAAAGCGCAAAAGAAAGCAGCTTCGCTGGGAAGGGGGCCTGCAAGGCCCCGGCAATCCCCTGCTCTCCGCCACGGCCCTGCTGCTGGCAGGGAGCATGATCGCCGCCGGGGCGCAGGTGAGCAATGCCTACGCCCTGTGCTACGCCGCCAGTGTCCAAGGCCAGACCCTGGCCTACTTCCAGGAGGAGGGGACCTACCACCAGGCCCTGATCCAGGCCCAGGCCCAGGCCAAGGAGATTTTGGGGGAGCAGGCGGACAGCCATGGCTGGGACCAGGCTGTCACCCTGAGCACCACCCTGGCCCCAAAAAACCAGGTGGCGGAGGTCCATCAAGTCACCGACGCCCTGCTGGAAGCCATCCCCCAGCTGGAGCATGTGTACACCCTCCGGGTGGACGGGATGCTGGTGGGGGCGGCCAGAAGTGCCGACACCATTTATGAGGCCTTGAAGCAGGTGAAGGACGTGTACACCACGGCCAATAGCCTCTCCGTCCAGTTTGAAAACCAGCTGAGCCTGGCCTATGAGTACTTACCGGCGGATATGGAGACCTTGGAGACCGGGGAGCTGGTGTCCCGGCTGATCCAGGAGGCCCCCCGGCTCTTCCTCTACACCGCCCAGCCAGGGGACACCGTGGAGGAGCTCCTAGAGCGCTTCGCCATGACCAGCGAGCGCCTGCAGGAGCTGAACCCCGACCAGGTCCTGGGGGCCATCGACCTGAGCCCTGGGGAGGGCGGGGGCTTCGGCCTGCCGGAGGACTTGGAGCTCAGTGAGGACCAGCTGGCGGACCTGCGCCTGCTGCTGCTCAACGCCACAGGCACCCCCCTGGAACCGGGGACGGTGCTGACGGTGGAGCAGGTCTGTCCCCTGCTGGTGACCACCACCGTGGAGGAGCAGGCCATCACCCGGGACGCCACCCCGGAGCGCCTCTATGAGGACGACCCCACCATGTTCCGGGGCCAACAGCGTATCGTCCAGGAGGGCACCGCCGGAATGGAGACGGTGCTCACCCGCACCGTGCGCCGCTGCGGCGTGCCCCTGAGCAGCACGGACCTGAGCGCCGTGCGCCTGGGGGAGAGCACCCCCCTGATTGTGGCCATCGGCACCAAGCCCCTGCCGGAGGGCTGCCTGTTCCTCTGGCCTGTCCAGGGGCGGGTGTCCTCGGACTACGGCTACCGCTTTCTCTTCGGTGAGACCAACTTCCACCAGGGGGTGGACATCGCCGCCCCCATGGGCACCGCCATTGCCGCCGGGGCCGACGGCCAGGTGGTCTTTGCCGGGGAGCAGGGGAGCTATGGCAACCTGGTGATCCTCCGCCACGACAACGGCTTTTTCAGCTACTATGGCCACTGCTCCAAGCTGCTGGTCACCGTGGGACAGAGCGTCACCCAGGGGCAGATCATCGCCGCCGTGGGGTCCACCGGCCGTTCCACCGGTCCCCACTGCCACTTTGAGCTGCGCTATGACAACAGCCCCATTGACCCCCTGCTCTACCTCCCCGGGGAGAACAACGCCCCCGCCCGGACCCAGGTAGAGGACGAGGAGGAACACCCGGAGGAGGATCCGGAAAACCCGGAGAACCCCGATGAGGGGGGCCTCCCCCCGGAGGATGAGGGCCAGCAGCCCCCGGAGCAGCCCCTCCCGCCGGAGGACCCCAGTGTCCCGCCCCAGGAGCCCAAGCCGGAGGAGCCACCGGCGCCGGAAGAGCCCGGCGGCGACGGCCCACCCCCGGAGGAGCCTCCGGCAGACCCCGGCACCGGGACTGGCACCGGAGGGGGCAGCACCACAGAGTGAAGAAAAAACGGACCGGCGCCTCGGCGATCCGGTCCGTTTTTCAAAGCCTGGAAAGGAGAGAGGGATGGAGAAATCAAGAAAGAACAGACGGGTGCGGCCCGGCTATGTCCTGGCGGTGGCCCTGAACCTGGGGGTCACCGCCGTTGTCGGTTATTTGGCGGC
>NZ_JBQILM010000058.1:0-6530 GCF_056797215.1 Evtepia sp. | reverse complement strand
TGTTTCAGATGGTTTGAAAAAATCCGTTCTTTCGGTACGTAATGTACTGAAAGAACGGATTTTTTGCAGTCAAAGCTAGAGGGCGATATCCTGGGACTCCACCGCCTGCTGCTTCGCCCGGGCGGACTCCTGAAGGAAGAGCATGCTCCCCAGAGAGCTATAGGGCAGGACGAAAAAGTCCATGGCATTGTGGGTCAGGTAGGAGAACACGAACCACAGCAGGTAGGAGGAACGCAAGCCAAAGAACGCCTTGCGCAGACCCTGGACACTGGCCATTCCCCGACGGAACACCTGCCCCAGGCTGTATTCTGGATGGGCCGCCAGGCAGTAGCGCAGGGGCAGGAGGGTACAATGGAACCAGAATGTAAACAGAACCGCCAGGAAAAACAGCAGCGAACCACTGAGCTGGTAGAGGGTGCTGGCGGAACTATAGCTGTCCATTGAGGGTGTGATCTGATAGAAGCGATAGATGCAATAGAGGCTGGGGACCATGGCGACGAGCCCCACAACGCGCACCACCACTTGCAGGAGAAATTCCACCACCAGGGCTTTCCCCCAGCGCAGGGGCTGGCTGAGCCAGTATAGGATGCGGTTCACCCCTACCTGTCCGCCCCGGAACACGTTCCAATACTGCTCCATGGCCCCCATGCGCAGGGGCGACAGAATCAGGAAGCAGACCACGCCGCACACAGCCGCCAGGATCAGCTGCTGATAGGACAGGGGGACGGCCAGCACCATCCCTGTCAGGTCCATGCGGAAGATGAGGCTGAAGCCCTCCTCATAGAAGTAGAGGCCGCTGGCGGTGTCGCCGTACTTGCTCAAGTCCGCCATCCCATAGCTCGGGATGGCCCCCAGGAGCACCTGGACTCCAAACAGAGCCAACTGGATACACACGAAAAAGACCGTCACCCGCAGGCACATGGGGTGGATCATCCACCGCCTGGCCTGCTGTTTGATCTCCCGCCGTCGGGGTAATTGTATCATGATAAAGTTCCCTTTCTTATTCCGCCGCGTCCGGGTTCTCCGGCGCAGGGTCCGGAGCCGGTGTCGGGTTCGGTGCCGGCGTGGGGGCGGGTGCAGGGTCCGGCTTGGGCGCAGGGGCAGAGTAGCCGGGGATACCATATTTATAGGCGTCGGCAGGGCTCACCAGCACCACCTGGTCCCGGGGCCGGTAGACACTGGTTGCCTCCAAGTTGGAGCTAATCAGCTTCCCGTTCTCATAGAGGTTGCGGTAGGTGCGGATGGTATAGCCCGTGTAGGGGGTGACACTGACCTTGGTAGCCCCAGCCCCCAGGCCGCTGCCCACCTTGTAAACGGTCTTGTAGCCCGTGGTGCCCACCGTCTCGTTGGTCATCTCCACGGTGATGTTGTCGCTCTTGGTGCCCATGATGTTCACCGTCAAGGTCCGCCCGGACACGCTGCCCACCACCTTCAGGGGGAAGGGGGTGTTGTTCCGGAAACGGAAATCCTTGGAGCCATAGTACACCGTGGCGTCCATCCCGTGGGGGACATAGCTGGTGATATAGCCGTGGTTATAGCGCTCCACAATCTCCAAATTGGCCCGGAGGGTGGCCAGGTAGATGGTGGAGGACCCCTGGCAGATGCCGCCGCCGGTCTCCTGGACGGTCTCCCCAGAGACATAGGCAGGGGCAGGCAAGAAGCCACGGGCGCTGGTGCGCCGCCCCACCACCTCGTTGTAGGCGAATTCCTCCCCTGGCATGAGCACCTTGCCATTGAAGAGCTGGGCTGCCAGGGCGATGTTCTTCACCCGGTTTTCCGAACCGGCGATATTGCTGGTGCAGCTCCCCAGGACATCCTGGTAGAGGTAGGGCTCTAAATCCTTCACCGTTTGCTGGGGCTGGGTGATAATCAAGGGAATCTCTGCGCTCTTGCCCCAGTCCAGCTCATCAAAGGTGGCCTGGGCAGCCTGGGCATCGAAGGAGATACCAGGGCTCTCCTGCTGGAAGCGCTTGGCCGCCTTGTCAAACACGGCCTCTTGGACCTGGGTTTCCACCTGGCCCAGGACATCGTTGAAATTCAGCTCCTGGGGCAGGGTCTGGGCTAAGGTCACGGTGAACTGGGGGGCCTCCTCCCCCAGGGCCACCACTTCCCCCCGGCCCATACGCTGGAAAATCTCGCTGCGCAGGCTCTCCCGGTCCAGCAGGTTGCCGGGGACGCCCTTGGTCACCTTGAGGCTGGTCTCCCCCAGCTCCCATGTGCTCTGCACCGCCTCCTGTCCCACAGCCGCGTCCATCTCGTCCAAAATCTTCTCCAACGCGTCGCTCTCCCCATAGGCGGGGATGATCTCCGCCCCGGAGATGAGGCACTTGAGGTAGATGCCCCCCCGGGCGGCAAAGGCACTGTCGTTGCCCAGGCTCCACGCCTTGGAGGCCGTGGCGGCACAGTCGGTGCTCACGCTGGCCAGGGGGACCTGGACCTGGGTGGACTTCCCGTCCTGGGTGGCCACTTCAAACTTGACCCCCCGGTCCTGCTCCGGGGTTTGGGCTTCCACGGCCTGGGTCACCACCCGCTCCGCTTCTGCCCGGCTCATGCCCCCTACGGATACCCCCTGCACGCTCACATTGGGGTAGATGGCGTCCCCGCCGCCCACGGCGCACAGGGCCACATAGCTTACCAGCAGGGCCGAGGCCACCGCCACGCCCAGCACCAGCGCCTTTTTCTTCCCCAGGGACAGCTTTTTGGTCTTATTGGACTCTTCCATATAGGCCCCTCTCTTCTTTCCAAAATATTCCTTCCTTCGACAAGGCAGTCATTTTAGGTTATATTATATGGAACTCCTGCAAAAAAATCAACTGCGAGCTGCACAAAAAAATAGAAAACCCATGGGTTTCCTTCCCCACTCTGGATTTCCAAGTACTTTACTTCTCCCTTGATCTCTGTCATAATAGCAGAAAACCGACGGAAAGGAGCCCCCGCTATGAACGTCAACACCGTCTGGGCCGCCTATTTCAGCGCCACGGACACCACAAAAACCCTGGTCACCCGCGTCGCCCAGGAGCTTTCCCGCCGCAGCGGCGCCCCCCTGCAAACCTTCGATTTCACCCCGCCCCAGGCCCGCACCCAGCCCAAGACCTTCGCCCCCGGCGACCTGGTGGTCTTTGGCACACCGGTCTATGCCGGGCGGGTGCCCAACCTGCTCATCAAATATGTGGCCTCCATCCAGGGCCAGGGTGCCCTGGCGGTGCCCATCGTGTGCTATGGCAACCGCAATTACGACGACGCCCTCATGGAGCTGCGCAACACTTTGGAGGCCGGCGGACTGCGCACCCTGGCCGCTGGGGCCTTCTCCTGCCAGCACGCCTTTTCCCAAACCCAGGCCGCCGGCCGTCCTGACGCCAGCGACCTGACCATTGCCTCCGGCTTTGCCTATCAGATTGCCCAAAAACTGGCGGCCCTCCCCAGCTTGGAGGCCTTGTCCCCTGTGTCTGTCTCCGGCAACGACCCCCTGGGCCCCTACTACACCCCCCGCGACCGCCACGGCAACCCCATCAACATCCTAAAGGTGAAGCCCAAGACCAGCCAGGACTGTACGGAATGTGGACTATGCGCCGAGGAATGCCCTCTGGGCTCTATCGACGCCCAAGACCCCAAAGTCACCCTGGGCCCCTGCATGAAGTGCAACCGCTGCGTCCGCCTTTGCCCCCAGGGGGCCAAGTTCTTCGACGACCCCAACTACCTCTATCACAAGGAAGAGTTGGAGGCCCAGTTCTCCTTCCCCCGGCGGGAACCGGAGGTATTCCTATAATATAAAAAACACAATTTTTCGGAGGTATCTGTCATGGATTTTTTAGAGCTCTTGCTCACCCGCCGGAGTATCCGTAAATACACCGGGGAACCCATCCCCCAGGAGGCGTTGGAAGCCGTTCTTCACGCGGGCCTGGCCTCTCCCGCCAGCCGTGCCCGCCGCCCCTGGGAGCTGGTGGTGGTCCAGGACCCTGCCACCTTGGAGAAACTCTCCCACTGCCGGGTGGGTTCCGCCAAAATGCTGGCGGGGGCCAGCGCCGCCATTGTCGTGTTTGCTGACCAGACCAAAACCGATGTCTGGACGGAGGATTGCTCCATCCTCATGTCCAACATGCACCTCATGGCCCATGCCCTGGGACTGGGGAGCTGTTGGGTCCAGGGCCGCCTGCGCCAAACCGAGGCAGGCGGTTCCACGGAAGCCTTTTGCCGGGAGCTGCTCTCCGTCCCGGAGCACTGTGTTTTGGAGGCCATCCTCTCCCTGGGCATCCCCGCGGAGCACCCCCCAGCCTACACACTGGATGATTTGGACCGGAACCGGATTCACTACGAGCAGTTTTAACGTCCTCAGCCCTATGAAAAAGCGCCCTGTCCCAATGGACAGGGCGCTTTTAGCGCGTCAAAAATTTTGACGAAGGGGATATGACTGTGTGCATCACACGCCGTGCAGACTTATTTCTCCATCTCAGCGATCATATCCACCCGCCGGGAATGGCGTCCGCCCTCGAACTCCGTACACAGGAAGTTCTCCACGATTTTCTCCGCCATTTTCGGTCCCACCATCCCGGCCCCTAGGGCCAGCATGTTGGCGTTGTTATGCTTGCGGGCCATTTCCGCAGCCAGGGGGTCCGCACACTGGGCACAGCGGATACCCTTCACCTTGTTGGCAACAATGGAGATCCCCGCGCCTGTGGTGCAGATTACGATACCCATATCGCACGCACCGGAAGCCACGGCTTCCGCCGCCGCCTTGCCATAGACGGGGTAGTCGCAGCGCTCCTTGCTCTCGCAGCCGTAATCCTTGTAGAGGATATCCTCGCTGTCCAGATAAGCTTTGACCATCTCCTTCAGCTCAAAGCCGCCGTGATCAGAACCCAATGCAACCATATTTGTGCCTCCTTTTTCAAATTCTAAACATATCCGGTTTACGCTGGTGGTATACAGCCACGTAGCGGAATCCGCAATCCTCCATGAGCTGGTAGGCCTCCCGGATGCCACGGCCCAGGGGGGCGGGGGCGTGGGCATCCGACCCCACGGTAATGATCTCCCCCCCCAGCTCACGGTACAGCTTCAACACCGGCAGCCATTCCCCCAGGGTCTTGCCCTTCCAGGTGTTGATTTCTATGCCCTTCCCCTGCTCCACCGCCAGGCGTAGGATCTCGTGGATCTGATCCTTATAGCGCCAGATGTCCGGGGGGGTGGGATACTCCCCCTTCATGTACCGCAGGGGATAGATGATATGCCCCACCACGTCATAGTAGGGCCCCGCCGCCAGGGCAAGCATGGACTGGAAATAGTTGTCCAAAGCCCGGTAGCAGTCCTCCAAAGAGCTATAGTCCAGGAGGAAAAAGTCCCGGCCCCCAGCCTCCAAGCTCAGGTTGTGGGCGGACCCGATGACGAAATCCAGCCCCGGTTGGCTCAGCACCTTCTCCGCCGCTTCCGGGAAGAGGAAGCCCATGCCAAACTCAATCCCCATGGGCAGGTCCAGCTTGGTGCCGAAGGCATCCAACATCTCCTCCCGCTGCCGGAGCACCGGGGCCCAATCGTAGTGGAGGGTCTCCTCCCCCTCGATGCTCAGCAAGTCGCAGTGGTCGGTGAGGCACAGGGCATTCAGGCCGTATTCATGGGCCTTCCGGGCCATTTGTACCATGGGGTACTCCGCGTCCGGGGAACAGATCGAGTGGGTGTGGCAGTCAGCCAAAAACATGGTTTTTCCTCCGTGTTTACTTTTTCTTCCGGCGGGAGAAGAAGGACTCCCCCTTGCCGTGGGCATTCTCCTCGCCTTTGCTCTCGTCCAGGTCCGGGGCGGACTTCTCCTGGCCCTCTCCCATGGCCTGGCCGAATTTTTCCAGCGCCTCCCGCTGTTCCGGGGTAAGCTTTCGGGGAACCTCCACCCGGATGGTGACGAACTGGTCCCCCCGGCCCCTGCCGTTGAGCACTGGGATGCCCTGGTCCCGCAGGCGGAACACCGTCCCCGGCTGGGTCCCGGCAGGCAGGTTCCACCGCACCGGGTCCTTCAGCGTGGGCAGCTCCAACTGGGCCCCCAGGGCCGCTTGGAGGAAGGACACGGTATGCTCCAAATACACGGCCGTCCCCTCCCGGCGGAAGAGCACGTGGGGCAAGACGTTGATGACCACAATCAGGTCCCCGGCGGGGCCGCCGTTGCGGCCCATATCCCCTTGGCCCCGGACAGAAATGGCCTGGCCGTTGTCGATACCCGCGGGGATTTTGACGGTGACCTTCTTGGACCGGCGCACCCCGCCGGAGCCGCCACAGGCCTTACAGGGCTGGTGGATGATCCGCCCCTCTCCCCGGCAGTTGGGGCAGACGGTGGTGGTGGACATATTGCCAAAGACCGTGCGCTGCTGGACCCGCACGGAACCGGAGCCGTGGCAGTCGGGGCACACCTCGGCGGTGGTACCCTCGGCGCAGCCGGTTCCCCGGCAGGCGTCGCAGGCCTCCACGTGTTGGATGTTCACATCCTTCTCACAGCCGAAGGCCACCTCTTCCAGGGTCAGGGTGAGGTTGGAACGGAGGGTCTTGCCCTT
>NZ_JBQILM010000057.1:0-6778 GCF_056797215.1 Evtepia sp. | reverse complement strand
AACGGCGAGGTAGTGGAAGCCCCACTGAAAACAAAAAATTCCTACCGCACCATTTCCTTGGGAGAGGATGCGGTAGGAATTCTAAAAAAGCAGAAGAAAAAATGCGGTGACAGCGAGTACGTATTTCCTTCGCCGACGGGTGGGCCGATCTCCCCAGACAGCGTAATCCAGATGCTCCACCGGGTTCTGAAGCGGGCAGGACTGCCAAAAGTGAGATTTCATGACCTGAGACACACCTTCGCCACAGTAGCCCTGCAAAACGGGGTGGACATCAAGACGGTTTCCGGGATGTTGGGCCACTACTCAGCAGGATTCACCCTGGACACCTACGCCCATGTCACTACCCAGGCACAGCGGGAAGCAGCAAAAACAATGGGCAGCGTCCTCTCCGGTGCTCTCTAATCCTTTCCAGACATTTCCCCGTATGGGTCAAGAAATGGGTCAAAAACAGAGAGCAAAAATTAACCAGCATAAAAAGTGATGAAAAACAAAAATAATCCTCTGATTTCAAGCGAAATCAGAGGATTTCTGGTTGCGGGGACAGGACTTGAACCTGCAACCTCCGGGTTATGAGCTGCGCTCCAAAGTGCGGTTTGGGCCTTTCCAGCATGTTCTGGGCCTCTTCCCAACGGAGTCAAATACTTTCCAATCCTCTTTTCTCCGTTGTTCCCACTGTCTTTTTCCTGTTCTGGGTCAAGTTATGGGTCAGAGGTTAATAGGCAGCTCAAATACTACTACGGAGAATACAACCAATAGAGCGAGGCTGTTGGAGACGGCGGCGCAAAACTTCAGATGCGCAAATCAATCTGTTTTTTTCTGATCTTCAAATCGTACTCTTGACAATCCCTGCACCGAAGTATATACTTTTCTCAATTGAATAAAGATCTTCAGGGCGGGGTGCAATTCCCCACCGGTGGTATAGCCCACGAGCCGTAAGGCATGATTCGGTGAAACTCCGAAGCCGACAGTATAGTCTGGATGAAAGAAGATCGTGTGAACGCAGAAAGAAAATATCTCTGCGCCCATTTGTTGCCACGCCCTGGAACGATTTATCGTCCCAGGGCTCTGTATTTCAGGGGTGCGGGACCTGTGTCCGTTTCACGGTGTCTTGATGATCTCATTCAAGGCACTTTTTTTGTTTGGAGGCGAAGGAAATGAAGGACACAGACTACATGGCCCTGGCCCTCTCTCTGGCGGAGCGAGGCCGGGGCTGGACCAGCCCCAACCCCATGGTGGGCGCGGTGCTGGTGAAGGAAGGGCGGATCATCGGCCAGGGCTGGCACAAGCGTCGGGGCGGGCTTCACGCAGAGCGGGAGGCGCTGGCTAACTGCCAAGAATCTCCTGCCAGGGCTACTCTGTATGTGACCCTGGAGCCGTGCTGCCATTATGGAAGACAACCCCCCTGCACTGACGCTATCCTGGAGGCAGGGATCAGCCGGGTAGTGGTGGGTTCCGTGGACCCCAACCCATTGGTGGCCGGAAAGGGAATCGATCTCCTCCGCACTCATGGTGTCGCAGTGGAGACAGGGGTGCTTCGAGCAGAATGCGACCGGCTGAATCGGGCTTTTTTTCACTACATCACCACGAAGCGTCCCTATGTGACCATGAAATATGCCATGACCCTGGACGGCAAAATCTCCACCTGTACCGGGGCCTCCCAGTGGATTACTGGTGAGGCGGCCCGGGAGCGGGTCCACTGGGATCGACACGTCAACGCCGCCATTCTGGTGGGGGTAGGCACTGTGTTGGCAGACGATCCTCTGCTGACCTGCCGGATGGACGGGGGCAAAAATCCCCTTCGAGTGGTCTGCGACACCCGCCTGCGCACCCCTCTGGACAGCAAACTCCTCCGCACGGCACACGAGGTTCCCACTATCCTCGCCACGGGGCCAGTGACGCCGGAGAAGGCCGCACCCTATGAGGCCGCTGGCTGTCAGGTGTGGCCTCTGCCCCTGCGGGAGGGGCATGTGGACCTGGCGGCGCTGATGGACCAGCTGGGGACGGCGGAGATTGACAGCCTGCTCCTGGAGGGGGGCGGCACGCTGAACTGGTCTATGCTGGAGGCAGGACTGGTCCAACGAATCCAGGCCTATATTGCCCCCAAGCTCTTCGGCGGGGAAGGGGCAAAGTCCCCTGTGGGCGGAGCGGGGGTAGCTCTGCCGGACCGGGCCTTCCGGCTGGAGGACACGACCGTTACCCGGATTGGGGAGGACTTTTTGATAGAGGGGGATGTCCAATATGTTCACAGGGATCGTTGAGGAATTGGGAACGATCCGGGCCATCCAGCGGGGAACCCACTCGGCGGTACTGTCTATTGGGGCCTCCCTGGTGCTGTCCGATTTGAAAATCGGGGACAGTGTGGCAGTGAACGGGGTTTGCCTCACGGCCACAGGGAAGGACGGCGGCGGCTTCACAGCCGACGTGATGCACGAGACCCTGAACCGCTCCTCCCTGGGAAAGCTGGTGCCCGGCAGCCCGGTGAATCTGGAGCGGGCTATGCCGGCAAATGGCCGCTTCGGCGGACACATCGTCTCCGGGCACATCGACGGGGTGGGAACCATCCTGTCCGTCCACCGGGACGACAACGCCCTGTGGTACACCGTCCGGGCCGCGCCTGAACTGCTGCGGTATGTGGTGGAGAAGGGCTCTGTCACGATTGACGGTGTGAGCCTTACGGTGGCCGCAGTGGAGGCGGATCGGTTTTCTGTCTCCCTCATCCCCCACACCGCTATGGTTACTGTGCTGGGCCGGAAGCGCCCGGGGGATACGGTCAACCTGGAGACGGACATCATCGGAAAGTATGTGGAAAAGCTGCTGAATCCCCAGGAGGAGCTTTCCTCTAAAGGGGGAATTACTATGGATTTTCTCAGGGAAAACGGATTTTAACAGGGAGGAATTTTTATGGAACATCCATACTGCACCGTAGAGGAGGCACTGGAGGAGCTGTATTCCGGGCGCATCATTATCTCCATTGACGACCCAGACCGGGAGAACGAGGGAGACATGATCTGTGCCGCCCAGTTCGCCACCACCGAGAACGTCAACTTTATGGCGGTTCACGCCAAGGGCCTGATCTGTACCCCCATGAGCGGGGAGGTGGCCGACCGCCTGGGCCTGGAGCAGATGGTGAAGGTAAACACAGACAACCACTCCACCGCCTTTACGGTGTCCATTGACCATGTGGATACCACCACCGGAATCTCAGCAGAGGAGCGAGCCTACACCTGCCGCAAATGTACCGATCCCGCCACCCGTCCGGAGGATCTGCGCCGTCCCGGCCACGTATTTCCGCTGGTGGCCCGGCGGGGCGGGGTGCTGGTTCGGAACGGCCACACCGAGGCCACGGTGGATTTGTGCCGCCTGGCCGGACTGACCCAGTGCGGCCTGTGCTGTGAGATCATGCGGGATGACGGCACTATGATGCGCACCGTCGAGCTGCTGGAAAAGGCGAAGGAGTGGGGACTGAAGGTGGTAACCATCAAGGCCCTCCAGGACTACTGCCGCCGCCACGATAGGCATGTGGTCCGGGAGGCCAGCGCCCAGCTGCCCACCCGGTTCGGAGAGTTCCAAGTCTATGGCTACGTGAACGACATCACTGGGGAACACCATGTGGCCCTGGTGAAGGGGAACATCGGAGACGGAAAGGACGTGCTGTGCCGGGTTCACTCCGAATGCCTTACCGGGGATGTGTTCGGCTCCCGCCGGTGCGACTGCGGCCAGCAGCTGGCAGCCGCCTTGGGGCAGATTGAGGCAGAGGGCAGGGGCGTTTTGCTGTATATGCGCCAGGAGGGCCGAGGGATCGGCTTGATCAACAAACTAAAGGCCTATGCTCTCCAGGAGCAAGGTCTGGATACTGTGGACGCCAACGTCAAGCTGGGCTTTGCCCCCGACCTGCGGGAGTACTGGACCGGAGCGCAGATTTTGCGTGATCTGGGCGTGCGGACTATGCGACTGCTGACCAACAATCCGGACAAGGTATATCAGCTGTCCGGCTTCGGCCTAGAAATTGCGGAGCGGGTGCCCATCCAGGTAGCCGCCACCGCTGAGGATCTGTTCTATCTGCGGACCAAGCAGCAGCGCATGGGGCATTTGTTGAGCTATTAAAAATGGGAGGAAATGATGATGAAAATTTATGAGGGTAAACTGGTATCTGAAAACATCAAAATCGGCATTGTAGCAGCGCGGTTCAATGAGTTCATCGTCTCCAAGCTGATTAGCGGCTGTGAAGATGTTCTGCTACGCCATGGCGTGCTGGGGGAGGACATTTCGCTGGCCTGGGTCCCCGGAGCCTTTGAGATTCCCATTATTGCCGCCAAGATGGCCAAAAGCGGGAAGTACGATGCAGTGATCACCCTGGGTGCTGTAATCCGGGGCAGTACAAGCCACTACGACTACGTGTGTGCCGAGGTGTCCAAGGGAATCGCGGCGGTATCGCTGGAGAGCGGCATCCCAGTCATGTTCGGTGTTTTGACCACCGACACCATTGAACAGGCCATTGAGCGGGCCGGGACAAAGGCTGGCAATAAGGGGGCCGACTGCGCACAGGGTGCCATTGAGATGGTGAACTTGATTCGGAAGCTAGATGGATAGCTGTAAGAGGCACGCGACAACTTCAGCCTATGTTACAGTATGACGAGCCATGTAGCCGGTGTGCGGCATCTAGCAGTCTCAACAATTCTACCGACCAGCAAGGTGAACCGAAGGGGCGAAGGGGAAGCAGGATAAAAGCGTGCCGCCTTGACGGCGTCCCGCTGGTTCACACCGTCCCGCAGTGCGGGCCGGGGAAACGGAAAACGGGGGTTTTAGGACGAAGTTCCTATGTTTTCAAGATTTTTGTTCAGTCCGTCAATGACGTCAATTTAAGGAGACACTTCACGGTTTGACGTCTTGTTAGCCGCGATGCTTACAGTGCCAACAGGTTTGGCGGTGGCAACTGCGTCACAACGAGAAATTTTCAGTTTTTATGAGAGCTGAAAGGGCAAAGTCAATACAGAAGAAGGGAAGCAACCTGCGCCACTAAGTCCCCTGTGTATCGGCCTGTAAGCCGCTGTGTGCGGTTTTGTTGGAGAGGCAACCTGTCCCCGCCTCGTACGCTAAACGCCGTGTTGGAGGTCTGTGGGCCGCTGTCAGCGACGAGATCATCAGTCTATGAGTTGCACCAGCGTTACCAAAGAGAGAGCAGTGAGCCAACACGCAAATTTTGCTACGCAGAAAACAATGAATAGGCGATTTTTCTCGGTAGCAAGAGAGTTTGAATTTTCTGATAACTCTGCCCCGAACCCCTGGCTATTGGGCCAAGGCTGTGGTATGTTGTGTCGCTGAACGGAGGCGATACATATGGCAAAACGCAGAGCCAACGGTGAAGGCAGCATCCGCAAAAGGCCAGACGGTCGATGGGAAGGCCGTTACACCGCCGGACGGGACCCGGAGACTGGCAAAACGGTCTACAAGAATGTCCTGGGCAAGACCCAGGCAGAGGTAAAAGCGAAGCTCAAACAGGCGATTCAGGAAACCTCAGAAGTGGATACCCTCAAGGCGGCGCAGTACACCGTCGGTCAGTGGATGGATATCTGGTTCGAGAACTACGCCAAAATCAAGGTACGCCCCACCTCTCACCAAACATACAGAGGGTACATCGACAACCACATCAAGCCGAATATCGGCAAAATCCAGTTAAACAAGCTGACCACCCTGGAACTGCAAAAACTCTACAAAAAGCTGTTGTCCAGAGGTAGAGTGGACCGGATTGAGGCCAAAGGGCAGCCAAAAGGACTGAGTCCCAAGACGGTGAGGAACATCCACCAAGTCATTTCCTCTGCGATGGATTTTGCAAAGGCGCAGAAGCTGATTGCAGTCAATCCCACGGACGGCTGTGCCCTGCCAAAGCTGGAGCACAGGGAGATGAAGACGCTCCCGGTGGAGCAACTAGCCTCCTTCCTTCGGGAAGCCAAGGAGAGCGGCGTGTTCGAGATGTACTACATCGAGCTGGCCACAGGACTGCGACGGGGAGAACTCCTTGGCCTGAAATGGGAAGACCTTGATTTGGAACAGTGTACCCTCCGGGTTCAGCGGCAGGTCTCCCGAATCAACGGCGAGGTAGTGGAAGCCCCACTGAAAACAAAAAATTCCTACCGCACCATTTCCTTGGGAGAGGATGCGGTAGGAATTCTAAAAAAGCAGAAGAAAAAATGCGGTGACAGCGAGTACGTATTTCCTTCGCCGACGGGTGGGCCGATCTCCCCAGACAGCGTAATCCAGATGCTCCACCGGGTTCTGAAGCGGGCAGGACTGCCAAAAGTGAGATTTCATGACCTGAGACACACCTTCGCCACAGTAGCCCTGCAAAACGGGGTGGACATCAAGACGGTTTCCGGGATGTTGGGCCACTACTCAGCAGGATTCACCCTGGACACCTACGCCCATGTCACTACCCAGGCACAGCGGGAAGCAGCAAAAACAATGGGCAGCGTCCTCTCCGGTGCTCTCTAATCCTTTCCAGACATTTCCCCGTATGGGTCAAGAAATGGGTCAAAAACAGAGAGCAAAAATTAACCAGCATAAAAAGTGATGAAAAACAAAAATAATCCTCTGATTTCAAGCGAAATCAGAGGATTTCTGGTTGCGGGGACAGGACTTGAACCTGCAACCTCCGGGTTATGAGCCCGACGAGCTACCAATTGCTCTACCCCGCGATATGGTGCCGGAGACCGGGGTCGAACCGGCACGGGATCGCTCCCACGGGATTTTAAGTCCCGGGCGTCTGCCAATTCCGCCACTC
>NZ_JBQILM010000056.1:0-6864 GCF_056797215.1 Evtepia sp. | reverse complement strand
CCCTGCCGATGAACAGGCCAAGGAGTGCCGCCACAAAGGACGCCAGGAGGATCAGCACCAGCATCAGCCCGCCATCCCGCCAGGACAGCCGGAAGCAAATGCCCGCCGTCACCACAGAGGACAGGCTGCCGAAAAGAAAGCCCACCGTGACCTTTTGCAGCACATACTGGCTGGGGCTCATGGGCAGGATTTCATTGACCAACGCCACGCCATCCTCCTTTTCGGAGAGGATGTTCATGGCATTGAAGGTGCAGCCCATGAACATGGCCACAATCAGCACCCCGGGGACGAAGATGTCCTGGAAGTGTTCCAGGAGGTCGGGGCGTTCCAGCATCAGGACACGGGCCTGTTCCGCCGTCCCGCGCTGCTGGAAAAGGGCCGGGAGGGTGGCCGCCGCCTGTTGGAAAACCTCCAACTCGTCCCCGCTGACCGCCGTTCGGATGCCCGCACCCTCCCCCTTTACCCCAATGACGTTGGTGGAGGGCTCGTTGATGGCGGCGTTCCATGCCCCCTCTGTTTCATACACCGTCACCGGGCCGTAGCGCTCCAACCAGTGGACTGTCTGGGGGGACAAATCCTCCGCCAGCACGGCAAAGTGGAGCTCCCCCAGGCTGGACAGGTCGATGGAGCCCATACATTGCATCCCTACCGCCACCAGGATGGGCAGCAGGAAAGTCATGAGGCAAAACTTGTCCTTCCAGACGCTTTTCAGTTGGTATCGTATGCCGTTCACTTCTCACCCCTCCTTTCTCATTTCCCGGCGGAACGCAAGCCGTACCATCAGGAACAGCAGCACCACCGTCCCGGCGGCCCCGAGATAGTAGGCCGGGGAGACCGTCCCGCCAAAGTAGGCGGTTTTCAACCCCATGTAGACGTGGTAGAAGGGGTGCCCGCCGATCCAATCAAGCTTCACCGAGGTGTTGGCGGAGAGAAAGACAGGGGTGGCGGCAAAGATGGCAATCACCAGATAGGCCAAGGTAAATTGCCGGAAATCCTTCAACAGCAGGGCGCACAGCAGCCCCACCAAGGCCATCATCAGGGACAGGAACGCCGTCTGGACCAAAACAGCAGGCAGCACCGCCGCCCCATCCAGCAAGCCCAGATTCAGCAAGGTCAACAGGGCGGCAAAGCCCAGGTCACAGAGCAGGAACACCGCCAGCTTGGACAGAAGGAACAGCTCTTTGGGGAGAGGGAGGACCCCGTGGACACGGATCACCCCCATCCCCTTTTCCTGAAACAGCACCCCGGCGATGCCCAGAAACCCCACGGCGGCCAGCTCGAAAAACAGCAGTTCACAGGTGATCTCCTTCCTGGCCTTTTGCTCCGGGGTGTTGCTCCCCAGGATTTGGGGCAGACGGCTGCTGTCGGGCCCCAGCAGGGACAGGGCATAGTCCGCCCGGTGGTGGTCAACCCCCTCTGCCCCCCGATAGAGCACCAGCTGTACCGTCCCTGTGCTGGCGTCCAGCCCCACGCCGTTGGCGTCCTCCAACAGCGCGGCGTCCAGGGCTTCCAAGCTGGGGACCGGCTGCACCAGGGGCGACACCTGGGTTTGTGTCCCCCCGGGGTCGTACAGATACACGTGATAGGGGGGCATCTGCATAAAGCGGAGATACCCCAGGTTCACATACGCCGTGTAGAGCAGCAGGAAGCCCAGGGCCAGGAGAAAGAATTTCCCCGACACCAGCATCCGAACATCCTTTTTCAACAAGGCGCCAAAGTGGTTCCACATCAGGACAGCCCCCTTCCCGTGTACTGGATGAACACATCCTCCAAGCTCGGCTCCTGGGTGTGGAGGCCGATGAGCTCGTCGCAGGGAAAGGGGAGACCCGCTTCCAGGGCCTGTGCCGCTAGGGTCCTGGTCTCCCGGCGGCCCTGATACAGATAGTCCACCGTCACCTGGCGGCTGCTCTGTTCCTCCTTCAACTGTTTGGGGGTATCCAGGGCCACCAGCCTGCCCCCTACGATGAACGCCACCCGGTCACACAGCAGGTCGGCGTCCATCATGTTGTGGGTGGTCAGGAACACCGTGGTCCCCTTGGCCCGCTCCTGCTGGATGATGGAGCGGAACAGCACCGCCCCGGCGGGGTCCAGGCCACTGGTGGGCTCATCCAAAAACAGCAGCCGGGGACTGCTGATGAGGGCCCGGGCCATGCTCACCCGCTGGCGCATCCCCTTGGAGTAGGAGGCCACTGGCTTGTGCCAGGCCTCTGGGTTCAATTCCAAGCACTCTAAGACCTCCCCGACCTCCCGCCGCTGCTCCCTGGGGTAGAAGGAGGCAAAATAGTTCAGGTTGTCCACAGCGCTCAAATTGGCGTACAGGTAGGGGAATTCAAAGAGGACGCCGATGGTTTGAAAGAACGCCTGGCTGCGGGCTGTGGTGATGTCCTGGCCGAACAGGGACACCCTCCCGCCGTGGCCCTTCAGGATGCCCGTGAGAATTTTTTGCGTGGTGGACTTCCCAGAACCGTTGGGCCCCAGAAAGCCGAAAATCTCCCCGTCCTCCACGGTGAAGTCCAGGCCGTGAAGGGCCTGTTTGCCTTTGCCGTAGGCGAAGGTCAGGTTTCTTACTTCAATCACTGGCCGTCCCCCCACTTCCCCCGCTGGTTTTTCTCCCGCCGGCGTTGGCTCCACCACTGCATGAACTTGAGCTTCACAGGGATGGAGAGCAGCACCACCGCCACAATCACCAGCCACCAGTACCATTGCAAGCCTAAAAACATCAAAAACCCTCCTTATTTGTGATAAGGAGAGTTTAGGCCAGCGGTGTGAAATTGGCGTGAGGCTCCGGTGAAATCCAGGTGAACTTATCCAAGCGGGAGGGAGAAATAGAACCGCATCCCATCCGCCAGGGCTTCCGCGCCATAGGGGCGCTGCTGCATGGACAAAATCTGCGCCACGATGGACAGCCCCAGCCCGGAACCACGGTAGGGGGCGCTGCTGTCCCGGTAGAATTTCTCCCAGAGCTTGGGCAGCTCCGTTTCCGGGACTGGCCTGCCCTGGTTGAAGATGGAGAAGTGCAGAGCCCCGTCCCCTTCGGTGAGCGCCAAGCGCAGGACGCCCCCGGGGCACACATTTTTCCTGGCGTTGAGGATCAGGTTGTCCAACACCTGTTCCATGCGCCGGCGGTCGGTCTCCACAAAAACTTTGTGCGCCGGCAACTGGTACTCCAGGGTAAAGTCGGCGTCTGGGGTGTCCAGCAAAAGCCGCCCGGCCACGGTTTCCACCAGTTCCACAAAGTCAAAACGGCTGAGGTCCAGCGCCGTGGCCCCGCTTTCCAGGGCGGACAGGTCCAGCAAGGTCACAATCAGGTTATTCATGCGCTCCACTTCGGAGACAATCACCTGGGCGTACTTCTGCTGTTTGGCTGGGTCCGTCTCCTCCTGCAAGCCCTCGGCGTAGGCCCGGATGATGCCCAGGGGCGTTTTCATCTCGTGGGACAGGCTGTCCACCAGCTCCTTGCGCTCTGCCAAGGACTGTTCCAGCCGGGCCAGGGCGGTTTGGAGCTTGTCCGCCATGGTGCTGAGGCTGTGGGAGAGCTCCCCAAATTCGTCCTGGGAGGACACAGCGCAGGGGGTTGAAAAATCCAGGCCAGCCATGCGTTTGGCGGAGGCGTTCAGATGAGAAAGGGGCTTGGAGATGAAGCGGCCCAGGAAGGCGTCCATGCCCAAAACCACCAGCAGCGCCAGACCCAGCCAGAGCCAAAAGGAAACCCTCTCGCTGAGGGGCAAGGCGGTGGACAGGAGGTAAGCGGCAACCAGAACGATGCCCGCCAGCTTGGAGAGCATCACGATCTTTTTCCGCACCGTGCGCAGGGAGAACCATGCTTTCATACCGTCACCTCGAATTTGTAGCCGGAGCGGATCAAGGTGACGATATGCCGTCCCTCCTCCCCCAGCTTTTGCCGCAAGGTCTTGATGTGGGTGTCTACGGTGCGGGTGCTCCCCTGGAAGTCGTAGCCCCAGACCCGGTTTAGGAGCTGTTCCCGGCTGAACACCTGGCTGGGATTTGCCATGAGGAAGGCCAGCAAGGCGTATTCCTTATGGGTTAGGGTGAGCGCTTGGCCGTCCAGGCAGGCCCTGTGGGCGTTGGGTTGGAGGGAAATCTTCCCGGCGTAGATGGTCCCGGCGGGGGCGGCGGAGGCCCGGCGCAGGAGGGCGTTTACCTTGGCCAGCAGTACCTTGGGGCTGAAGGGCTTGGTCATGTAGTCGTCGGCCCCGTAGTCATAGCCCTTTAGCTTGTCCGCCTCGTCCCCCCTGGCCGTGAGCATGATGATGGGCATGCTGCTTAGCTCCCGCGCCAGCTTGCAGACGGAAAAGCCGTCCAAGTGCGGCATCATCACGTCCAGGATCATCAGGTCCATGGGATGGTTTTTTAAGATGGTCAGGGCATCCACACCGTCACCGGCGGTGAAGCAGGTATGGCCGCCGTTTCCCATGTACTCTGCAAGGATTGCTTGCATGGCCTGTTCATCTTCCACAATTAGAATGTTTGCCATAGTCCCTCCCAGCCGTTGCCCTATACCTTATTTCTTTTGATTATATTTCCTTCTGGTGGAAAAGGCAAGGGATAAATCGGGCTTGTGCCTGGGGGAGGTCTTTGTTACAATGGTATGGTGATAGGAAAGGAGGCCCCCATGGAACTGAATACCCCTTTGAATACCCTTCCCGGCATCGGCGCGGCCCGGGAGGCGGCCTTGGGGAAGCTGGGCCTCCACACTGTGGCGGATTTGCTCAGCCACTTCCCCCGGGACTATGAGGACCGCCACCTCTACCCAAACATCGCTGCCCTGCCCCAGGACGTGCCGGTGTGCTTCCAGGCCATGGTGGCGGAGCCCTTCCGTTCCAGCTATATCCGCAAGGGCATGACCATCACCCAGGGGCGGGTGGTGGACGACACCGGGCAAGTGGCCCTGACCTTTTTCAACCTGCCCTATGCCAAAAAGGTCCTGGAAGAGGGACGGAGCTTTGTATTTTACGGCGTTGTCACTGGTGGAGGACGGCGGGCCATGGCCCATCCCCAATTCCAGCGGGTGGAGGACTACAACGCTGGGGACCCCATCCAGCCGGTGTATCCTCTCAGCGCCGGGGTGAGCAACCAACGGCTGTTGGAGCTGATGCGCCTGGCTATGGACTGTATCCCCCAAATCCAGGAGACCTTGGAGGTGGAACTCCGGCGGCAGTATGACTTGGCCCCAGTGGAACAGGCCTACCGGGCAGTCCACTTCCCCAAGAGTTGGGAGGAGCTGGAAACGGCCCGGCGTCGGCTGCGCTTTGAGGAGCTGTTCTGCCTGAACCTGGGGCTGGCCCTGATCCGTACCCGGCGGGAGGAACAGCCGGCGGTGCCCTTTGCCCGGCAGGACTTGGGATCGTTTCTGGAAAACCTCCCCTTCCAGCTCACCCCGGCGCAGCTGCGTTGCGTCCAGGAAGCGGCGGAGGATTTGAAAAAGCCTGCCCCTATGAACCGGCTGCTGCAAGGGGATGTGGGGTCGGGGAAAACGGTGGTGGCCGCCGCCTGTGCCGTGTTGGCCTGGGAGAACAGCTGCCAAGCGGCCCTCATGGCCCCCACAGAGCTGTTGGCCCAGCAGCACCACCGGACCTTGACGGAACTGCTGGCCGGGACCGGGATGCGGGTGGGATTGCTCACCGGCTCCATGACCCCCGCACAGAAGCGGGACTGCCGGGGGGCCCTGGAAGCGGGGGAGATCGACCTAATCGTGGGCACCCACGCCCTGCTCAGCGGGCCCGTGGCTTTCCGCCGCCTGGCTCTGGTAATCACCGACGAGCAGCACCGCTTTGGCGTGGACCAGCGTTCCGCCCTGGCGGCCAAAAGCGGCCAGGGGGAGGCCAAACCCCATGTGCTGGTGATGTCCGCCACCCCCATCCCCCGGACCCTGGCCCTGATGATCTACGGGGACTTAGACCTCTCAGTGATTGACCAGCTCCCACCAGGACGTAAGGCAGTGGAAACCTACCTGGTGGGCCAGGATAAGCGGCAGCGGCTGTACAACTTCATCCGCAAGCAGGTGGGGCTGGGACGGCAGGTGTACCTGGTGTGCCCGGCGGTGTCCGAGGAGGACCCGGAGGGCTTGAAGGCCGCGGAGCAGTACGGCCAAGAACTCCGGGATCGGGTGTTCCCCGACTTACGGGTAGCCATCGTTCACGGGCGGCAGAAGGCCAAGGAGAAGCAAGGGGTGATGTCCGCCTTTTCTCAAGGACAGGTGGACTTGTTGGTGGCTACCACGGTCATCGAGGTGGGGGTGGACGTACCCAACGCCTCCCTCATGGTCATTGAGGACGCGGACCGCTTCGGCCTCAGCCAGCTCCACCAGCTCCGGGGCCGGGTGGGACGGGGGGGGCACCAGTCCTATTGTGTGCTGGTCAGCGGCAACCGCAACCCCCAGACCCGCCAGCGGCTAAAGGCCCTCTGTGCCACCACCGACGGCTTTGCCCTGGCAGAAGAGGACTTGAAGCTCCGGGGACCCGGCGACTTCTTTGGCGCCCGGCAGCATGGCCTGCCTCAGTTGAAGTTGGCCAGCTTGGCGGGGGATATGCGTCTGCTCCACCAAGCCCAGGCAGCGGCCAGGGCGGTGTTGGAGGGGGACCCGGCGTTGGAGCAGCCCCAGCATGCCCCCCTGCGGCGGCGGGTGGAGCAGTTGTTCCGGGAAAATCGGGATATTTTTAATTGAGGGAACGGCTGTATAAAGTTGTTGGGTTTGGTGGATATTTTGTTTTATTATACAATCCAGGAATTTCCTCTTTTGGGAGGGCTATTTTTAGGGCACACCGCCAGGTGTGCCCTTATCGTTTGCCCCGCACGCGCCATGCAACCAGCAGAAGGTGCTGACCCTGGTTCTCACCCTCGCCA
>NZ_JBQILM010000055.1:0-6915 GCF_056797215.1 Evtepia sp. | reverse complement strand
GCGATGGAACCCCAGTGGAGGGTCAGGCTGCCGTCCCAGGTGAACAGGGACACCGCGCACACGGAAAAGGCCGCCGCCGCGATGAGCCCCACCGAGGCCGGGCGCAGGGCATAAAACAGCCCCTGGATCTTGGGGTTTTTCCACAAGGTACTCAGCAGCTGGGACACCAGGAGGATAATCACCACCGCCGGTGTCACCAGCCCCAGCACCGCCACAATCCCACCGGGGACCCCGGCGGTGGCGTAGCCCACATAGGTGGCCATATTCACCCCAATGGGGCCGGGGGTGGCTTCGGAGACGGCGATCATGTTGGCCAGGTCTGCGGCGGAAAACCAGCCCGTCCGGGCGGAGAGGTCAAAGAGGAAGGGCACCGTGGCCATCCCCCCGCCCATGGAGAACAGGCCCACCAGGAGGAAGGACCAGTAGAGTTCCAAGAAAATCATGTACGCCCCTCCTTCCGCAGGCGCTGGAGCCCCAGGCCAAAGGCCCCGGCAGCCAGCACCAGCAGGGCGGGGGAGATGCCCACAAAGGCGGCCAGGAGAAAGACGGTCAGAAATACCAGGAAGGTGGGCAGGTCCAGGACGGCCTTGCTGTAGAGCCGTATGGTGCTGTTGATAATCAGGGCGCAGACGCAGGCCCGCACACCGGCCAGGGCGTGCTGCACCCAGGGGTTTTCCGCAAAGGTCCAGAAGAATGCGGCAATCACCAGCACAATCACCAACGGAGGGGCCAGGATGCCCAGGGTGGCTGCCAGGGCACCGGGGATGCCCTTGGCGCGGTAGCCGCAGAAGGTGGCGGTGTTTACGGAGATCACCCCCGGCGTACACTGGGCCACGGCGTTTAGGTCCAAGAGTTCCTCCTCTGTGAGCCACCCTTTCTTTTCCACCAGCTCCCGCTGGAAGAAGGGGAGCATGGCATAGCCGCCGCCAAAGCAGCTGGCGCTGATCCGGGCGAAGGAGAGGAAGAGGTCTTTGTTTTTGGTCATGGGTCCCTCCTTGCCCCTTAGGAGCAGAGGTCAATGATGACTTGGGTGAATATCTTGGCGGCGGTGAGCAGGTCGGCCACGTTCACCCGTTCGTCGGGGCCGTGGAGGTTGGACACGAAGCCCGGCATACTGGCCCCAAAGGCCACCCCGCCGGGGATGTCGTGGACGTAGGTGCCGCCGCCGATGGCGATGCACTGGCTCTTTCTGCCGCTGTATTGCTCATAGCATTTGGCCAGGATGCCCAGGAAGGGGGTGTCGGCGCTGACGTGGTGGGGGGATTCCAGCGCCCCCTTGATGGTAAAGCCTGCCTGGGTCATGGCGGCTTCCGTGACCTGGCAGATGGTCGCCGCTGTCCCGCACAGAGGGGTACGGCTGTCAAACCGGGCCTCAAAACCGGTTTCGTTGAGGTTCAGCAGGGTGAAGGCCAGGCTCAGGTGGCCGGAGAGTTCATCCCGCTGGGCAATGCCCAGGGCCTGGCCGGTGAAGTCCCCGTGGGGGAACAGCCGGTTTAAGTTGTGGATGGCCTGGGTGGAGGGGCAGGGGGCCAGGGGCAGGGCACACAGAAGGGTGAGCAGGGCGGTCTGGGCATTGTGGCCCTCCTCCGGGGTGGAGCCGTGGGCGTTCTGCCCGGCACAGTGGATGTGCAGGGCCCCGTTTTGAGGGGTGAGGGTGAAGCGGATCTCTGGTTCGAGCCCCAGGCCGTCAATGGCCTGCTGGACAGCGGCCTCCTCCAAGCCCAGGAGGGTGGCCCGGGCCATGGGGGGCACCATGTTCAGCCGGGGGCCCCCAGTGATGGAGGTCACCCGGGGGAGGGCCTCCTCTATCGGCCAGGCGGCGGAGAAGGTGGGCTGGTAGTGGCCCTTCTCAATGTTGATGATGGGGAAGTCCGCGTCGGGGGAGATGGTGTAGGGGGCGTAGGGGTGGCGGTCATAGTACCAGCGGATGTCCCGGAAGCCCGTCTCCTCGTCGGTGCCCAGGATCAGGCGTACCCCCTGTTTTAAGGGGACCTCCAAGTCCTTCACGGCCTTCATGGCCATGAGGGCCGCCACCAGGGGGCCCTTGTCGTCGTCGGTGCCCCGGCCGTAGAGAAGGCCGTCCACCAGCTTGGGGGTGAAGGCGTCGGTGACGGTCCAGCCCTCCCCGGCGGGGACCACGTCTAGGTGGCCCAGGATGTGCAGGGCGATGTCCGGGCCCCCCAGGTCCACGGTGCCCACATAGCCTTCCAGGTTTTTGCCCGGCAGGCCCCACTGGCGGGACAGGTCCAAAAATTCCTCTAAGGCAGCGGCGGGGCCAGGGCCAAAGGGCTGACCAGGCTGGGTGTCCCCCAGGGTGCTGTCGATGCGCACCAGGCGGGACACAGCCTCTACCAACTGCCCCTCCCGACCGGAAAAATACTGCTCAATGCGTGCTTGATCCACTCAGTTTTCCTCCTTTTGCTCTTTGGCGGCCACCTCGTCCAGGTATTTGTACACGGTGTAGCGGGAGACCCCCAGGTGGTTGGCCACATAGGGCACCGCCCGGCGGTAGGAAAAGGCATCCATACTCTTGAGCTGCTCAATCACCCGCAGGCGGTCGGCCTTGTTCATCTCCCGGATGGGCTTGCCCACCCGGAGGATGGCGGCGTCGAAGAGCTCCCCGATGCCTGCGTCCCGGCTGCGGTAGAGGGCGCTGTGGAAGTCTACCTCTGTGTGCATCAGGTCCAGGAGCACCCGGTTGGCATAGGTCAGGGGGGTGAAGTCGTAGTTGATGCCCAGGCCCAGGTGGTAGTCCTCCCCCTTGATGGAGAAGGTGGAGCTTTTGGTCTGCTGCCCGCTGGGGGTCACGGCCAGGAGATTGATCACGTCGGAGTCCAGATACAGGTCCTGTTCCACGCCGGTGACGTCCAGGGTGGAGCCCACCTCCCGCCCGGAGACGTGGCCGTTGTAGATGGCCAGGATGGGATGGAGGGGGTCGGCCAGGTCGTTGATGACGGTCTCGCAGTTGGTGCCGAACATCTCGGCGATCCCCCGGGCCAGACGGTCCAGCATTTCAAATGCTTCTTGCCGGGTCATTGTAATCACCTCTATATAGTGTGTAGATTGGGTGGATCCTATGTTGATGATCCGTTGGTTTTTACAAAATAACTGCCCCTCCGGGAAGGAAGGGGCAGTTTGGAGGGGTTGCGGTTATGAGGGCAGGAGGCAGAGTACCAGGGTGAGCACCATAAAGGCAATGGCCACCCACTTGGTCCAACGGGCCAGTTTGGCGTCTGCGGATTTTGCCTTGTTCTTGGACAGGAAGGACTCGCTGGCCCCGGCGATGGCGCCCAGGCCGGAGTGCTTTCCGGACTGCCCCAGAACGAATAAGATGAGCAAGGCCCCCATCAGGACCTGGATGACAGAGACGATTGTTGTTGCCATACTGCTTGATTCCTTTCCTTTGGACTTCTGAATAGAATGATACCCTGTATACTAGCACGTTTTATGGGATTTTGCAAGTGTTTTTCGTATGGGTTAGGATTTCATTTGGGGCGGCTTTTGCTTGGGCTTTGCCCAAACCCACCAAAAGGCGCTGCCTCTGGACTCCGCCACCGTTTGGAAAAGGTGGACGAAAACGCCGCTATGGTTACCACATTGTCAGGAGCATCTTTGCCACCTCGGCCCGGCTCACTGCCGCGGTGGGACGTAATTGGCCGTTGGAGCCGGAGACGACGTTTTGTCCCACCAGGGAGGCCACATAGTTTTTGGCCCAGGCGGGGACGGACCCGGCATCGGAGAAGCCGCTCAGGTTGGCCTGGGGATAGCCCTTGACCTGCATCCGTCCCAGGATGGTCATGGCCTCCGCCCTGGTGATGGACGCGCTGGCGTTGGCGTTGAGCTGGCCGCCGCTGCCGCTGCCCTGCATGATGCCCAGGGCGTGGAGGGCCTTGATGGCGTCCAGGTTCCAGGGGGGGATTGCCGCGGTGTCGGCGTAGGGGAGGGACACATCCTGGTAGTCCGCCAGGGGGATGCCCAGCCACCGGGCGGACATCAGGGCGAAGTCCCCCCGGGTGATGGACTGGCCGGGGAGGAACTTGGCTACGCCGTTTTCCGTCACCCCGGTGATGATGCCCAGCTCACTGAGGCGGGTGGTGAAGGGAGCGGCCCAGTGGCCGTCCATGTCGGCGAAGGGATTGGCGGCAGCGGAACCGGAGGTGGTGACATATCCCCGGCCCAGGTTCCCGCTGGGGTCTGCGGCGGTGACAGAGACCTGGTGGAGGCTGTTGTCCAACTCCGGCAGGGTGGCGTGGAGGGTTGCGCTGGGGGCGTCCCAGGTGAAGGGGACGGACTTGCCGTCCAGCTGCAGGACCATGCGGTCCTGGGAGAGGACGCCTCTGGCGTCGTCAGTGATAGTCGCGGAGACGGTGTTGCCGTTGACCGTCAGGTTCACCGTGGGGGCGGTGGTGTCCGGGGTGGTTTGGTTGGCCAGGAGAAGCTGGTCCAGGTAGAGGGTGCCGGTGGAGGCCGCAGCACCTTCAAGCTCTAATCCGTCCAGCCGCAGGCCGGTGAAGGAGGCGGCTCCGGCGGGAACAGGGGCGGTGAGCCGCTTCCAGCCAGAGAAGTTTAACGTCCCAAAGGATTGGATCAGCTCCGGGGCATCGGTGTCACCGCCTATGTCGAAGGTAGCGGAGAGGGTGCCGCCGGAGTTGTCCCCATAGACCCAGAGGGAGACATATTTCTCAGAGGGAGAGAGGGGGTGGCTGGCGGACAACTGGGTGTGCGGGCCGTTGTAATCCACTTGCAGGCTCTGCTTGCCCAGGGCTACATGGTTGGAGCTGTCGCTCAAGGACAGCTTGGCCTCGGCGGGAGTAAAATATGTGTCGTCCTCAAAGTCCGCCAGGCGGGTGTAGGCGCCGGGGGCGTTGACGGAGACGTTCAGGGTGACGCTGCGCTCCCCGGCGGAGACCTGGATTTGTCCACTGGCGGGATCGTTCCCGGCGGTAAAGACGCCGTTGGCGTCGATGCTGCCCAGGGCGGGGTCAACGGTCCAGGTAAAGCAGTTGTCCTGGCAGGTAAGGGGGAGGGTACGGTAGGTGGCGGAGGCGTCTAGGTCCACCTGCTGCCCTGGGGTGAGGGAGAGGGAGGAGACGTCTTTGCCGCCGCTGGTGACGCGGATGGTGTCCGGGGTGGAATAGACCTGGACGGCGGTGCTGCCGCTGACGGCTTCCACCGAGGCAGTGACGGTATAGACCCCGCTTTCCATGGGGGCGGTGAACACGCCGCCGGGGCTGACGCTGCCGGCGGAGGCGGACCAGGTCAGCGCCCCGGGGAGCTGTGCCATGGGATACCAGCCGGTGTCCATGGTGGAGGCCGTACACTGGGTGCTGGCCCCGGCTAGGAGGGTGAGGCTAGAGGGGGTGACGTACAGGGAGCCGGGGATTCCGGTGGAGGACAGGTTGGACACCAGGAACACCGCGTTGGAGACGGAGCGCTGGCTCCCCCCGGAGGGCTTGTTCACCACGGTGGAGGAGAGGTGGTCGGGATAGGTGGCCACCATGGTGGTGGAGCCGCCCCCGTCCAGGAGCACCGCGTTGGTGCAGCCCAGCTCCAAGAGGCGTTGGCCTACCATTTGAATGGTGGCGCCGACGCTGTGGCCTGCCTGGCGGCCGTCAATGGTGTAGAAAATCACGCTGCCGTCGGCTTTGGTGCCAATGGCGGTGCGGGGGGCGGCGGAGGATGTGTCCAGGCCGCTGTTGAGGGCACCGTCTGTGATGAGGCGGTAGAGGCCGCCCACGGCACAGTCCACATTGTTCCAGCGCTCATCGGGGCTGGTAATGCTGATGTCCACGGTGTCCCCGGGCTTCAGCGCCCGAAGGGCGGCCTGCAGGGAGGCGTCGGCGGAGGAGGAGATGGAGAGGATGAACCGGCCATCGGGGAGAGGGGTGGCCCCTTTGGCCTCAATGACCTGTTCCACAGTGCAGGGAACATTCTTGCCGATGCCCAGCTCCCCAGAGGGGACTAGAACCACGTCCACGCCTGCCAGGGTGTTCTTGGTGTTGGCGGAGAAGTCTTCGGTGAAGAGGTAGTAGCCCTTGGCGTTGCGGACCTTATTGATGCCGTGGAGGTTGTAATACTGGCCATGGAAGTTGGCGGTGATCCACAGGGAGGGGCTGCCCACGATGGCGGAGCCGTCGGCGTTGAAGCCCACAGCGCTGAGGCTGGCGTCGGAGGAGCGGAGGACCCCATCGGTGACCACCAGACCCAGGGGGTCGCCGGTGGCCATGACATAATAGTCCCCGTTGATGCCGCTGAGGACCCGCTTGCCGTTGCCCTCTAGGTCCTTGGCCACGGAGGAGACGGTTTGGAGAGATACCACCGAGGAACCAAAGCTCACCTTGGGGGAAATGCTGGCGGAGGGGATGTAGGTGATATAGTTTTCTGTACGTAGGTCGGAGCGGGAAGCGCTCCACATGACCTCCCGGGAAAGGGTGGTGTTTTCACAGATATCCAATGTATAGCCGTAAATGCGGTTGCCCAAGGCGTCGGAGGCCAGGGCGGTGGGACAGAGCAGCGCACAGCAGAGTAAGGCTGCGGCGGTGCGTTTTAGAAATGGTTTCATAGGCACTCCTTATTCATATAGTGTAAGTGGTCACTGGCCCTTCGCCCCGAAGGGCGGAAAAGCTGATGCCACTATCTTACCATATAGAGTATAGGAGTGTAAAGGGAAGGAAGGAGATGGTTGGGGGAGGGGAAGAATGTGGAGAAAAGGGGAAAACCAGGGGAAAAAAGAAAAAAGAGCAAAAAGATGAAAAAAGTGCTTGACAAAACGGGGCGGAGGTGGTATTCTATCAAAGCTGTCGCGAGAGACAGACCCGGAGAGCGGGTGAGCGAGAAAAAGAACTTGAAAAAGATGAAAAAAGTTCTTGACAAGCTCCGAAAGCTGTGATATAATAGCTGAGCTGACACGGGCGA
>NZ_JBQILM010000054.1:2944-6934 GCF_056797215.1 Evtepia sp. | reverse complement strand
TTTGGGGCAAGATAAAACCACTGCCCCAATTTTTTTACAAGGGCCTAGCCTATTCTTTTATTTGGAAAAAAGGAGACTGCAACGATGGATTTTCAAGCCCTGTACAAGAGCAAGCTGACCACCGCTGACGAGGCTGTGAAGCTGGTGAAGTCCGGCGACTGGGTGGACTACACCTGGTGCACCAACCACCCCTACGTCCTGGACCAGGCCCTGGCCAAGCGCCAGAATGAGCTGGAAGACGTGAAGGTCCGCGGCGGCGTGACCATGTGGATGCCGGAAATCGCCAAGGCCGACGACGCCGGGGAACATTTTGCCTGGCACTCCTGGCACTGCTCCGGCATTGACCGGAAGATCATCGGCAAGGGTATGGGCTGGTTCTCCCCCATGCGCTATTCCGAGCTACCCCGTTTTTACCGCGAAAACCTGGACGGCGTGGACGTGGTGATGATGCAGTGCCCCCCCATGGACGAGCACGGCAACTTCTCCCTCTCCCTGGCCCCCTCCCACCTGTATGACATGTGCGCCAAGGCCAAGCACATCATCGTGGAGGTCAACACCAACATGCCCCGGGTGCTGGGCCTGTTCAAGACCGAGGTGAACATCCAGGACGTGACCTATGTGGTAGAGGGCCCCAACCCCTCCATCCCCGAGCTGGGCAGCGTGCCCCCCACCGACGTGGACCGCACCGTGGCCAACCTCATCGTGCCCCAGATCCCCAACGGCGCTTGCCTGCAGCTGGGCATCGGCGGTATGCCCAACACCGTGGGCGCCCTCATCGCCGAGTCCGACCTGAAGGACCTGGGCGTGCATACCGAGATGTATGTGGACGCGTTCGTGGACATCGCCAAGGCCGGCAAGATCAACGGCAAGAACAAGGCCGTGGACTATGGCCGGGAGGTGTTTGCCTTTGCCGCCGGCACCAAGAAGCTCTATGACTACGTCAACGAGAACCCCAACGTCATGGGTGCCCCCGTGGACTACACCAACGACGTGCGGGTGATTGCCCAGCTGGACAACTTCATCTCCATCAACAACATTGTGGACCTGGACCTCTTCGGCCAGGTGAACGCCGAGTCCGCCGGCATCAAGCACATCTCCGGCACCGGCGGCCAGCTGGACTTCGTCATGGGCGCTTATCTGTCCAAGGGCGGCAAGTCCTTCATCTGCCTGTCCTCCACCATGCAGGGCAAGGACGGCTCCTTGAAGTCCCGCATCGTGCCCACCCTCACCAATGGCTCCATCTGCACCGACCCCCGCTCCACCGTGCAGTATCTGGTCACTGAGCACGGCATGATCAACCTGAAGGGCCTGAACACCTGGGAGCGTGCGGAGAAGATCATCTCCATCGCCCACCCCCAGTTCCGCGAGGAGCTGATCCAGAGCGCCGAGAAGATGGGCATTTGGAGAAAGTCCAACAAGCGGTAAAAAAAACCAAAACATTGCGCCCGGACGAGCGTTCGTCCGGGCGCTTTTTTTGTTCAAACGCAACAGGGCTATCAAAAGGTATACCTTTTGATAGCCCTGGGCTTTTAGTCATTATACCATGAATATCCAGGGGTTTCAAGGGAGGGCTTTGCTTTTTCCCACAAAGAAAAGGGGAAATTTTCATGCAAAAATAGGCCAGAAAATTTTATCAAAAGGTATACTTTTTCATAAAATCAGCAGTTTTTTTGCGGAATGTTCCAAAATGCTGTCAGAAGGCGTTTTGGTGGATTCAAATTGACCAGGAAGGAGAGGCCCCATGATGAAAGACATTCCACCCGTCCTGGCCCCGCCGCCGCAAGCGTCCCCCAGCGGCGGGAGCATACATCAGGGCGCTGTGGGCAAACCTGGAGAAATCCAGCGGCGCAAAGCCACGGAACTACGGTATCGAACTGGCAAAACGCCAGGAGGATGCTATGTCCGCCGGGCTGCAAACTGAGCAAAGCAGGGGAAACCCTGCGGCGCAAAGGTATGGGGCCTACCCCGCAACACGCGGAACGGCAGCCCGCCCGCCGGATACTTTGCATCCGATTTTTGCAAAGAAAGGAATCAAATCTATGAAAAAACAGAATAGGAACACAGCCAAACGGTTGCTTTCTCTGTTCATGGCCTTGGCCATGTGTATGAGCTTGTTCTGTACCACCGCATTCGCGGAGGAGGGAACAGACCAAAGCATCGATGGCGAAATTAGCGGTGGAACTGGCGGTGTAACCGGCGGCGAGACCGGCGGCGAAACTGGCGGTGAAACCGGCGGCGAAACCGGCGGCGAAACTGGCGGTGAAACCGGCGGCGAAACTGGCGGCGAGACCGGTGGTGAAACCGGCGGCGAGACCGGTGGTGAAACCGGCGGCGAGACCGGTGGTGAAACCGGCGGCGAGACCGGTGGTGAAACCGGCGGTGAAACCGGCGGCGAGACCGGTGGTGAAACCGGTGGCGAGACCGGCGGCGAGACCGGTGGTGAAACTGGCGGCGAAACCGGTGGCGAAGCCGGTGGTGAAACCGGTGGTGAAACTGGCGGCGAAACCGGTGGCGAAGCCGGTGGTGAAACCGGTGGTGAAACTGGCGGCGAGACCGGTGGCGAAACCGGTGGTGAAACTGGCGGCGAGACCGGTGGTGAAACCGGCGGCGAAACCGATAGTGACGCTAGTATTTCGTTGGTAGTTGATGGAACAAGTCAGAACGTGTCTTATGAGAATGGTGTTGCCACAGTTTCTGTGGATGGAACAGGCAAAACTATCCTCACCGTAATAGTAGACGGCAACGTTGTGCTGGATCAGTCCCGTACCAATGACAAAGGGAACCAACTGCGCCAAACTTGGAGCTGTGCGTTCAACGATGGCAAAAGCCACCGCGTCGAGGTGAAGCTTGGCTATAAGCTGACCGTAAAGACCCGGTACGTTAACAGCGATGGTGTAAATGGCGATTGGATACCTTCGGGCGCACCGGATTCCAGCGACCCAACCTACTACACGCTGGTCGTACCCGAAGGACAGTTGGAGAAGGAGATTGCGTTGCTGCCCCTGCCCTCTGTGGATCAAAAGTATCCCTTGCGGCTTTTGGATTATGTGGGAGTTTCGCATCCTGACTTCGGCTGGGAGAACATTACCTGTAGATATGTTTCGACCTATGAACCCGGTTCTGATAACGCGGATACTTGGATTAGCCAAGGAAGTAGTACACCAGGAGCAAATTGTCGCTATGTTGTGCTAGAGAATATGATTGGGAAGGATGCCGAGATTGAGCTTCGGTACAACTACAGCAAAATTTGTACCTTCGTGAATATGAACTTTGAACAGGAAAACGGAAGCTGGGTTGCCGAAGATTACATCAATGAAGAAGGACCCGAACACATGTCGTCCTATCATGCGCAAGATACGCTGGTCGATGGGACCACGAAAGTGACGTTCGATCCCAGCAAAGGTATCTTCGGGGACGCTGTGGCGTATCCGACAGGAACTGCGGCAGAAAACTTTGCACTCTATGGTGTACTTCTGTTTACTGAACACCTCATGAACAATCAATGGATCAATTCCTATGGCTGGTCTGAAGAGGGGAACGCGAAGGGTGCACAGCTTTTCAAAAATGAAACGGGACTAGAATTTAACCCGACGACCGGTGCATTCGATGGCGTTTTGATGAATGCCATTGACGCCCGAAATATCACAATGACGTATTACTGGCAACTGCTGCGTCCCGTTACCTATGACGCCAACGGCGGCGAAGGAACCATGGAATCCTACGGTGCGACGAAGGGTGAAGAAGTAAATTTGGCGGAAAACGCCTTTACTCGTGATGGCTACACCTTCACCGGCTGGAACACAGCGGCAGACGGATCTGGCGAGGCCTACACACCGGGGCTCTCCTTGGTGGTAGGGGCAGTGAAGGACATCACACTGTATGCCCAGTGGCGCATAAACGAGCAGCCAACCGAGCCCACGCCACCGCCTCCTGGCGGCGGTGGCGGAGGCGGCGGAAGCAGGCCCACCCCCGACCCGGAACCCCCGGTGG
>NZ_JBQILM010000054.1:0-2844 GCF_056797215.1 Evtepia sp. | reverse complement strand
GTGGTGACCACAGAGATCCCCGACGAGGATGTGCCCCTGGCTGACGTGCCCACCACTGGGGACGACACCGCCCTCTGGTACGCCCTAGCCCTGGCCGCCGCTGCCGGCATCGCCTGGGTGAAGCTGGCGGAGAAGAAGAGAGCCAAGTAAGCAAATCCCGTTTCAGTGTAAACACAGCACCCAAAGGCTGCCCCCCATGGTTTTCTGCAACCATGCTGGGGGCAGCCTCCGCTTCCCCCCCTTGTGTTCCCCTGGCAATCATGCTATACTAGCGCAAACGATACCAAACAAGGGAAAGGAGCCTCCATGAAACCAACCCAGCCCAAAAGCCGCTCCTTCTTTGGCGGGGCCGCCATCCTGGCCGCCAGCATTGCCCTGGCCAAGCTCATCGGCGCCCTCTATAAAATCCCCCTGGGGAACATCCTGGACGACCCCGGCTTTGCCTATTTCAACAACGCCTATGCCATTTACAACCTGCTGCTGATGGTGGCCACCGCCGGCCTGCCTGTGGCCATGTCCAAGACCATCTCCGAGGCCACCACCCTGGGGCGGGGGCGGCAGGTGGAGCGGGTGTTCCGGGTCTCCCTGCACACCTTTTTGGCCCTGGGGGTACTCAGCAGCCTGATTATGCTCCTCTTTGCCCACCCCCTGGCCTGCCTCCAAGGCAACGCCCTCACCGCGCCCTCTATCCGGGCCCTGTCCCTGTCCTGCTTCTTCGTCTGCGCCATGGCCTCCTACCGGGGCTATGCCCAGGGCCAGGGGAACATGACCCCCACAGGCATCTCCCAGGTGTTGGAGGCCTCCATTAAGCTCCTGGCGGGACTGGCCTTGGCCTGGTATCTCCTGCAGCGGGGCTTGGGCAGCCAGTACGTCTCCGCCGGGGCCATTGGGGGGGTCACCATCAGCGGTTTGGTGGCCCTGGCCTATCTGGTGCTCCAACACCGCCGGGCCGCTGCCCACCAGCCCCCCCTGGGGGACAGCCCCCCGGATTCCACCAGACACATCCTCAAGACCATGGCGCAGATCGCCATCCCCATTACCATCTGTGCCTCGGTGGTGCCCATCACCACCTGCCTGGACTCCATCCAGGTGCAAAACCTCCTGCAAAGCGCCCTGGGCCACAGCCCCGAGGCCTCCTCGGCCCTCTACGGCAGCTTTCAAAAGGCCGTCACCATTTATAACCTCCCCTCCGCCCTCATGGTGGCCCTCACGTCCAGCATTGTCCCGGCGGTGTCCGCCTGCCTCTCCCGGGAGGACAGCCGGGGGGCGGGGCAGATCGCGGAATCCGCCCTGCGGGTGGGGGCCCTCCTGGCCATGCCCGCCGGGGTGGGCTTGGCCCTGCTCTCCGGCCCCATCATCCGCATGCTCTTCCCCAACACCAACCAGGAGGTGGCCAGTGCCTCCCTGCTGGTGCTGGGGGTGGCCTCTATCTTTGTGTGCATCCAGCTTTTGTGCAGCGCCATCCTGCAGGCCCACGGACAAGTGCTCCTGCCGGTGTTCCAGGTGGCCCTGGGCAGCGCCGCCAAGCTGGCGGTGAACTATACCCTGGTCCAGCGGCCGGAGCTGGGGGTCAAGGGGGCCCCGGTGGGCACCCTGGTGTGCTTCGCGGTGATTGCGCTGTTGCAGCTGGCCTCCATCCGCCGCCTCACCCAGCACCCCCCCAGCTACCGCCGGGTGTTCTGGAAGCCTGCCCTGGCGGCGGCGGCCATGGGCGTGGTGGTCTGGCTGCTCCACCCCCTGCTGGGACGGTTTTTGGGGAATACCCTGGCGGTGCTGGGCACCATCGCGGTGGCCTGCCTGGTGTATGCCGTCCTGGTGGTGGCCTTACGCATCTTGTCCAAAGAGGACTTGATGCTGATGCCCAAGGGGGAGAAATTGGCCAAGCTGCTGCGCTTGGACGAAGGGAAGTAGAAGGGAAGCCCTATGAAACGTAGCCTATGTGTTGTCCTCCTAGCGGCCCTGGTGCTCACCACCGGCTGTTCCTCCCTGTTGGAGCGCAGCTATGCCTCCGTCACCCCCCACCGGCAGTTTTCCGACGAGAAGGAGAACCCCTCCATCCTCCGGGCGGAGACCTACCAGGGCCTGGTAAGCGCCCTGCTCTACCTGGTGGGCAAGGGGGAGGAGGACGGGGTAATCCGCCTGTACCAATACGTCAGCGTCACCGGCTCCGCCGCCAGCGACGTGGACGCCGCCTGCCTAGAGGTCTCCAAGGAGGACCCCCTGGGGGCCTATGCCTTGGACTATATCAAATACGACGTGAGCCAGAGCGCCTCCTACTACCAGGTCGCCGTCACCCTGGCCTATACCCGCAGCCAGGAGGAGCTGCGCTCCGTGATCTCCGTCACCGGCAGCAGCGCCATCCACCGGGAGCTGCTGACCATCCTGCCCAACCGTCCCAGCCAGGCGGTGTTCCGCATCAGCTACTTCACCCAGGAGGACAGCGCCGAGGGCATCCGCCAGGCGGTGGTGGACGCCTGCGCCCAGATTGAGAACCTGCCCCCCCTGGCGGACATCCAAGTCCAGCTCTACCCCGACAGCGGCCAGCAGCGCCTGGCAGAAATCCGCTTCACCTGGGCCCCGGCCATCCCTTCCATGGCGGGGAACGTAAATTTTTAGGTTTTTTTGAAAAAATGCTTGACATTCCTGACAGGCTGTGATAAGATACATCCTGTTGACGCGAGTGTAGCTCATCTGGTAGAGCGCCACCTTGCCAAGGTGGAGGTAGCGAGTTCGAGCCTCGTCACTCGCTCCATATTGTCCCTGTCCAATAGGACGGGGACTTTTTTTGCCCTCAGCTTGATAGAACTCGTTGCCTCCACCCAAATCTGCGGTGTAACCGCAGAT
>NZ_JBQILM010000053.1:0-7147 GCF_056797215.1 Evtepia sp. | reverse complement strand
CCCCGCCCCCTTGCAGCTAAAGCCGTGGAACAGCCGGGAGAGGCAGAGGGTGGCGAAGGCCATGGTGGCCCCCACCGGCTGGCCTCCGGCGGACAGCCCCAGGTGGAAAGCGGCCAGGGTGGCGGCGGACATCACCGCCCCCTCCACCGCCACCTTGGTGAGGAAGGCCCGGGTGAGGATGCCCTCCTTCCGGGGGCGGGGACGGTCCAGCATCACCGCGTCGTTGTGGGGTTCCAGCCCCAGGGCGATGGCGGGGAGGGAGTCCGTCAGGAGGTTGATGAACAGCAGGTGCACCGCCGCGAAGGGCACCGGCAGGGCCAGCAGGGCGGCGTAGAGCACCGTCAAGATCCCCGCCAGGTTGCCGGAGAGGAGGAACTGGATGGAGCGGCAGATGTTGGCATAGAGGTTGCGGCCGTTCTTCACCGCGTGGACGATGGTGGCAAAGTTGTCGTCGGTGAGGACCATGCCGGCGGCGTCCTTGGCCACCTCGGTGCCGGTGATGCCCATGGCCACGCCGATGTCCGCCTGCTTCAGGGCGGGGGCGTCGTTGACCCCGTCCCCGGTCATGGCCACCAGGCAGCCCCGGGCCTGCCAGGCCCGGACAATGCGGATTTTATGCTCCGGGGACACCCGGGCGTAGACGGACACCTGGGGGACAAAGTCCATCAGGGCCTGGTCGTCCATGCCCTCCAACACCGCCCCCTCCACCGCCTGGGTGCCGGGGGTGAGAATGCCCACCTCCTGGGCAATGGCGGCGGCGGTGACCACATGGTCCCCGGTAATCATCACCGGGCGGATGCCTGCGGCGATGCAGTCTGCCACCGCCTGTTTGGACTCCTCCCGGGGCGGGTCCATCATGGCCATGAGACCCAGGAAGTCCAAGCCGTGTTCCGTCTCCAAGCTGACGTCGCTGTGGTCCAAGGGGCGGCAGGCAAAGGCCAGCACCCGCAGGCCCTGGCGGGAAAAGGCCTCGTTGGCTGCTTGGATATCTGCCGCTTCCCCCTCGGTGAGGCGGCAGCGGGACAGGAGTACATCCACCGCCCCCTTGGTGAGAAGCAGCAGGCCCCCGGAAAAGCGGTGGACGGTGGACATCAGCTTCCGGTCAGAGTCAAAGGGGAGCTCGCCCAAGCGGGGCCATTGGGCCCGGATTGTCTCCTCTTCCAGGCCCCAGTCTGCCCCCAAGCGCACCAGGGCGGTTTCCGTGGGGTCGCCGATCTCCGTCCCGTCGTCCTGGACCACGGCGTCGCTGCACAGCAGGGCGGTTCGGAGCAGGGCCGCCTGGGCGGGGTCCTGGACGTCCACCTCTGTGGCAGGAATGACCCGCCCGCCGGTATAGAGCTGCCGGACGGTCATCCGGTTCTGGGTCAGGGTGCCGGTTTTGTCCGAGCAGATCACGGACACGCTGCCTAAGCCCTCCACCGCTTGGAGCTGGCGCATCACCGCATGCTCCTGGGCCATCTTCCGGGTGCCGAAGGAGAGGACGATGGTGACAATGGAGCTGAGGGCCTCCGGGATGGCGGCCACCGCCAGGGCCACGGCGAAGAGGAAGGCGTCCATCACCGGCTGGTGGCGCAGGAATACGTTCAGCCCAAAGAGCAGCAGGCACAGCAGCAGGACCCCCAGGGATAGGCCCTTACCAAACTGGTCCAAGCTGACTTGCAGGGGTGTTTTCCGGGCCGAGGTGGCGTTCAGCAGGGTGGCCACCTTGCCCATCTCCGTCTCCATCCCTGTGGCGGTGACCAGGAAGCGGCCCCGGCCGTAGGTGACAAAACTGCCGGAGAATACCATATTGGCCCGTTCTCCCAGGGGGGTGTCCCCGGGGAGGGGGTCCGTGTGCTTCTCCACCGGTAGGCTCTCCCCGGTGAGGGCGCTCTCGGCGGTTTTCAGGCTGGCGGATTCCAACAGCCGCCCGTCGGCGCACACCGCGTCCCCCGCCTCTAGGAGCACGATGTCCCCGGGGACTACCTCCCGGCCTGGGCACTGCACCAGCTGTCCCGCCCGGAGCACCTTGGCGGTGGGGGCGGAGAGGGCGGCTAGGCTGTCCAGAGAGGCCTGGGCCTTTAAGGTTTGCACGGTGCCCAATACTGCGTTGAGTACCACCACCGCCAGGATTACCCCGGCGCTCTCCCTGTCCCCCATCACGGCGGACACCGCCGCCGCCAGCAGCAGGATGACCACCAGGAAGTCCGCGAACTGTTGGAGGAAAATGCCCAGGGGCCCCTTGCGGCCCCCCGCTTGGAGCTGGTTTGGGCCGTACTGTCCCAGCCGTTGCTTGGCCTCCTGGGTGCTGAGGCCTTGGCCCCTGGAAGCCAAGGCGGCCAGGAGTTCCGTGCCATGGTGGGTCCAGGGTTCCTTGATTTGTTTCATACTGATCTCTCCTTTGTGTACAAAAAAGCGAGACTTTTGCGCAAAAACTATGCGCAAAAGTCTCGCTGTTTTATCCTGAAGCGGGGCCGTGCCCGGATTGACGCCGCAGACGCACGGAGGGGACCGTGCCAGCTACTCCCTTTTACGCAGATATCATATCCTATGTTTGCACCTTTGTCAAGGGGGAAGTTGAAAAGACTTGCCTTTCATGGCCAAATGGGGTAACATGGGGGACAGTAAACCGCAATGGAGGGCCAAGCTATGGCGCAGCGCACAGAAAAATCCACAAGGTTTTGGGCCGCTTTGGTGCTGTCCCTGTTGGCCGCCAGTGTTTTGGCCGCGGCGCTGCTCTTCCTCCTCCGGGAGGATGGCAGCCGGGTGGAGATCTACCGAAACGGCGCCCTGGTGGAGACCTTGCCCCTGGACCAGGATGCTGCCTATGAATACCAGGGGGAAAGCGGCGGCGGCAACACGGTGGTGATTCAAAACGGCCAGGTGGCCGTTACCCAGGCGGATTGCCCCGACCAGGTCTGCGTCCGCCACGGCCCCACAGACCGCACCGGGGACCCCATCGTCTGCCTGCCCCACAAGCTGGTGGTGGAGGTGGTGGACGGGAAGGGGGAGGCTGCCTTGGATGGAGTATCCTAACATGAAGCTGAAACGACTGACCACCATGGCCATGCTCACCGCCGTGTCCATGATTATTTTCCTGGTGGAGGCCCAGGTCCCCCTGCCCATCCCCATCCCCGGGGTGAAGCTGGGGGTGGCCAACGTCATCACCCTCTTCGCCCTCTGGACCCTGGGCTGGCGGGAGGCCGGGGCCATCCTGTTGATCCGGGTGGTGCTGGGGAATATGGTGGCGGGGAGCTTTAGCGCCATGCTCTTTAGCCTGGCGGGGGGCTGCCTGTGCTGGGTGGTGATGAGCCTGTTAAAACCCCTGCTGAGCCTTAAACAGACCTGGGTGATGAGCATTTTTGGGGCCATCGCCCACAACGCCGGGCAGCTGGCGGTGGCGGTGTTCATCTCCGGCACCGTTTCCATCCTGGTGTATGCCCCGGTGCTGATGATTGCGGGGATTGTCACCGGCTTCTTTACCGGGAAGTGTGCCCAGCTGGTGCTGGAACACATGAAGCGTTTGTAAACGCCAGGGGATAAAACGTAAACCTGATTTTATATTTTGGTTGACAATGATTCCCTGCCGTGGTATACTCACCTCATTCCCAAAGAAATGAGGTTTGTTTCCCATGTCAACACAAGTCCTACCCAAACCCCAAACCAAGGTCCGTGACCTGTGCTACATCGCCTTGATGGCCGCCTTGATGGCGGTGTGCAGCTGGATTACGGTGCCCTTCGGCCCAGTCCCTTTCACCATGCAGACCTTTGCCATCTTCGCGGCCCTGCTGCTCCTGGGGGGCAAGCGGGGGACCCTTGCCATCACCCTTTACCTCTGCCTGGGCCTGGTAGGCCTGCCGGTGTTCTCCGGCTTCAACGCCGGGCCGGGGGTGCTGTTGGGGGCCACAGGGGGCTACCTTGTGGGCTTTCTGGCGGCGGGGCTGCTGTATTGGGCCATTAGCTCCCGTGTGGGCACAGGGTTTTGGGCCCAGACCTTCTGTATGCTGCTGGTGACGGTGGTGAACTACGCCTTTGGTACCGTCTGGTTCCTGAAGGTCTACACCGGCGGCGGCAATGCCGCCACCCTCACCGGGGCCCTGGCCACCTGCGTGGTCCCCTTTATTTTGCCCGGTTTGGTGAAAATGTTTCTTGCCCTGGTGGTCTGGAAGCGGGTGGGGCCCTACATCCATTGATTTGATTGTTACGAGGTGATCTCATGTTGGTCCGTGACCGCGTGTTAGAGGCCTTAGAGGCCCACCGGGGGGAGTATTTCTCCGGGGAGGCCCTGGCGGCGGAGCTCTCCGTCACCCGGGCTGCTGTGTGGAAAGCCATATCCCAGCTGCGGGAGGGGGGCGTGCCCATCGACGCCGCCCCCCATCGGGGCTACCGCCTGCCGGCGGACAGCGATATGCTCACCCCCCAGGGCATTGCCCGCTATGTTACGGTATCCGGCCTCCAAGTGGAGGTGCGGGAGGAGGTCAGCTCCACCAACAACGTCCTCCGGGAGCAGGCCCTGTCGGGGGCCCCGGAGGGCACGGTGCTCATTGCCCGGCGCCAGAGCGCCGGGCGGGGGCGGCGGGACCACAGCTTTTTCTCCCCGGCGGATTCGGGGCTGTATATGAGCTTCCTCCTGCGGCCCAGCATTTCCGCCCAGGTGGCGCTGCTGCTCACCACCTGCGCGGCGGTGGCCACCGCCTTTGCCATTGAGGAGGTCACCGGGGTGCCCACCCAGATCAAGTGGGTCAACGACGTATTCTGCCGGGGGAAAAAGGTCTGCGGCATCCTCACCGAGGGGGACGTGGACCTGGAAACCGGGGGGATGCGCTATGCCGTGGTGGGCATTGGGGTGAATGTATACCCGCCCCAGGGGGGCTTCCCCCCGGAGCTGGACCAGGCGGGGGCGGTGTTCCAGGCGCGGCCCACGGGGGCTCTGCGCTGCCAGCTGGCGGGGAGCCTGCTGAACCACTTTTTCACCCTCTATCCCCAGGTTCAAGAGCGGAGCTTTTTCGAGGCCTACCGCAGCCGCTGCCTGGTGTTAGGCCAGGCGGTGGAGGTGCTGGAAGGGGGACGGGTCCGTCCGGCCACGGTGCTGGACCTGAACCCGGACTTCACCCTCCGGGTCCGGGAGGCGGACGGGAGGGAGCGGGACCTCTCCTCCGGGGAGGTACGGGTCCGGCTTTCTGAAAGAAATTGTAAATTTTTATGAGCGCTTCTTGACTGTTGGCGACAAAACGCTATAATGATAGATTGTTAAATACTATTGTTATTGCAGGAGGTGGCCCCTATGGCGGAGCACGTCAAGAATTTTTGGCAGAAGCACCCGGGGGTGGATTTTTACAGCCTGTTTTGGCTGGTGCTCTTCCTGCTGCTCACCCAGTTGGGGCGGTTGTATTTGCCCCTGTATATTCCGGCGGCCATTGTGCTGGTATATCTTCTCAGCCGGGTATTTTCCAGGGATCAGGAGAAGCGGAATTTGGAGAATGCCCGCTTTTTGGCGCTGCTCCGGGCCATCTCCCAGTGGTTCCGCCGGCGCAAGCGGGCGCTGACGCCGGATCGGGAGTATTATTATTTCAAGTGCCCCAACTGCGGCCAGCCCATGCGGGTGCCCCGGGGCCTGGGGACGGTCCAGATCACCTGCCGCTCCTGCTCCTCCCATTTTGAAACCAAATCCTAACCTACTTTTTCTTGAAAGAAAAAGTAGGCAAAAAGAACTTTAAGCTCGCTTCTGGCGTTGGGGGGACCTTTTACATCTCAACCCGGTAACGGAAAGTGGGTGGGGGCTGTTGGGGTTTTTGGTATTCTCTCAAAAAGTAGGTAAAAACTTTAGACTCGCTTCTGGCGTTGTGGGGGGCTATAGGCTTTCGCACGGTAACGGGAGTGGGTTTTTTATTGGGATAGCAGGCGGAGCTTTTTTGATACCCTGAGGATAGCGTGAGGGGGGACTTTTTTCTGGAAATTTGGCTGGGGCTGTGGTATGCTTATAGGACACGTAAGAAAGGGGTCCCTTCATGCTGTTCAATTCCTTTCCGTTTTTGCTCTTTTTTCCTCTGGTTACCCTGGCCTATTTCCTCATCCCGGAGCGGCTGAGGACGTTTTGGCTGCTGGGGGCCAGTTATTATTTCTATATGTGTTGGAACCCCAAGTACGCCCTGCTGATGCTGCTCTCCACGGCCATCACCTATTTCAGCGGGCTGCTGCTCCGGGACGCGGAGCGCATCCCCGACCCGGCGGCCAGGCAGCGGCGCAAGAAGCTGTGGGTGGGGCTGAGCTTTGGGTCCAACCTGGCGATTTTGTGTACCTTCAAGTACCTGGGCTTTTTGCTGGACAACCTGGCCCGGCTCCTGGGGCTGGCGGGGCTGAGTGTTGCGGCCCCGGCCATTGACCTGCTGCTCCCGGTGGGCATCTCCTTTTACACCTTCCAGGCCCTGGGCTACACGGTGGATGTTTACCGGGGGGACACCCGGGCGGAGACCAACTTTTTCCGCTATGCCCTCTTCGTCTCCTTCTTCCCCCAGCTGGTGGCGGGGCCCATTGAGCGCTCCGGCTCCCTGCTCAAGCAGTTGAAGCGGCCGCGGAAGTTCCACTATCGCCGGGCCCGGGCGGGGCTCTTGCGGATGGGCTGGGGGTTCTTTCAAAAATTGGTGATTGCCGACCGGGTGGCTATGTGGGTGGACACGGTGTTCCATGACCCTGCCGGGAAGCCCGGCAGTACCGTTGCTGTGGCAACGGTACTATTTACATTCCAGATTTATTGTGATTTCGGCGGCTATTCCAACATCGCCATCGGGGCCGCCCAGGTAATGGGCATCCGGCTCATGGACAACTTCCACCGGCCCTTCTTGGCCCTGTCCATCCAGGACTTTTGGCGGCGGTGGCACATCTCCCTGTCCACCTGGTTCCGGGACTATTTGTACATCCCCCTGGGAGGCAGCCGGAAGGGGGAGGCCCGGGCCCTTGCCAACCTGATGATTGTGTTTTTGGTCAGCGGGCTATGGCACGGGGCGGGATGGACCTTTGTGCTCTGGGGTGGGCTCCACGGCCTGTACCAGGTGGTGGGGAAGCTGACCCGGCCGCCCCGGCAGGCCCTGCGCGCTGCCCTCCACATCCAGGAGGAGGGGCTTTTGCGCAAGCTGGTGGCGGTGCCTGTTACCTTCTGCCTCACCTCCTT
>NZ_JBQILM010000052.1:0-7205 GCF_056797215.1 Evtepia sp. | reverse complement strand
GTGCGCAGCTTCATCGAAGAGACCTACAAGGGCGCTGTGGTGCCCCTGTTCTAAGGGAACCACACCCCCCAAAAACCGACCCCAAAGCGGCACATGGAACCCCCATGTGCCGCTTTTTCCTGCCCGCCCCACCGGTCTTTGGTGCTAAGGGGCCCCGCCCCCACATAGGCTTGTACCACCACACAAAGGAGGCGCAGGCGATGACATTGGATCAGGCAAAGCTGGGGCAGACGGTGACGGTGCTGCGGGTCCGGGGGGAAGGGGCCTTACGGCGGCGGCTGTTGGACATGGGGGTGCTCCGGGGCACGGAGATCACCGTGGAGGGCACCGCCCCCCTGGGGGACCCTATGGAGCTGTCCTTGCGCAGCTATACCCTCACCCTGCGCCGGGCAGACGCGGCCCTGGTGGAGGTGGCCCCCGCCTGCCCCAGGGCCCCCCATCCCCGGCACACCGCCACCCGGACCCTGGACAAGCTCCTGCTCCACCCGGTTTTGGCCCTGCCCCTCTTCGCCTCGGTGATGCTGGGGATGTTCTGGTTCTCCATCAGCCTGGTGGGGCACTGGACCCAGGCCCTGGGGGAGGCCTTGGGGGGTGTGTCCCTCCTGGGGGGGCCTGGGGGGAAGGCGCTGCTGGACTGGTGGCTGACAGGCCAGGGCTGCCCCCTGTGGTTCCGGGACTTCCTCCTGGACGGCCTGCTGGCAGGGGTGGGGACGGTGCTGGGCTTCCTGCCCCAGCTCACCGCCCTCTTCTTCTGCCTGAGTTTCTTGGAGGGCTGCGGCTATCTCTCCCGGGGGGCCTACCTGCTGGACCGGGCAGTGCGGCGCTTTGGGCTGTCGGGGGGCAGCGTGGTGCCCTACATCCTGGCCTGCGGCTGTGCGGTGCCGGGGGCCCTGGCCTGCCGGACCATCCAGCGCCACGGCTGCCGCTGCCTGACGGTATTCACCGCCGCCTTCCTCCCCTGCGCCGCCAAGCTGCCGGTGATCGCCCTGGTGGCCCAGCTGGCCTTCCCCGGGGGCTGGTGGCTGGCCCCGGCGGCCTACGGGGTGGGTTTAACCGCGGCCCTCTTCTCGAGCTGGCTCCTCTCCGGGAGCAAACGCTTCCCCAAGGAGGACATCCCCTTCCTGCTGGAACTGCCCGACTACCGCCTCCCCCCTTCCAGCGCCCTATGGGGGCGGACCTGGGAACGGCTGGGGGAGTTTTTGAAAAAGGCCGGGACCCTGCTGGTGCTCTCCTCGGCGGCGGTGTGGTGGGCGTCCTCCTTTGGCTGGACGGGGACGGGCTTTGCCTACCTGTCCTCCGGGGCCCTGGACCACAGCCTGTTGGCGGCGCTGGGGTCGGCCCTGGCCCCCCTGTTCTCCCTAGCGGGCTGGGGGGACTGGCGGGCGGTGGTGGCCTGCCTCACGGGGCTGCTGGCCAAGGAGAGCATTGTGGGCACTTTGGCGATTTTGGGCTGTCCGGCGGCGCTGTATACCCCGGCGGCAGCCCTGTCCTTCCTGCTGTTCAACCTCCTGTGCCCCCCCTGCCTGGCGGCGTTGGCAGCCCGGTTCCAGGAGCTGGGCCAGGGGCGGCTGTTCCTCTTCACCCTGGTGTACCAGACGGCCTTTGCCCTCCTGGTCTCCATCGGGCTCTACCAAGGGGCCTGCCTGCTGGGTCTGCCCTAAGCACACCCTCACCATTTATACAAAAAAGCCAGGGGCGAAACACGGAAAATCAGCAGGGAAATCATGGAAAATCACATGACTTTCCCCCCGTTCTGTGGTACACTGTTGAGGAATACTCAAAAAATGACCCTGGCGGAGGGGCCCCAGCCGCCAGGCAGGAAGAAAGGACCGCATTCATGAAGGAATTCAAAGGAAGCAGCAGCTACGTGGTCTCCTCGGACCTGCTGCGTATCGTCAACGTATCCATCGCCCTGCAAAAGCCCCTGCTCATCAAGGGGGAACCCGGCACTGGCAAGACCATGCTGGCCCAGGCCATCAGCGAAGCCCTGGGGAAAAAACTCATTATCTGGAACATCAAGTCCACCACCAAGGCCCAGGACGGCCTGTATGTCTATGATACCGTCCAGCGCCTTTACGACAGCCAGTTCGGCGGCGAAGGGGTGGACGACATCGGCAAGTATATCAAGCTGGGCAAGCTGGGGGAGGCCTTCTCCTCCGACGAGCAGGTGATCCTCCTCATCGACGAGATCGACAAGGCCGACCTAGAGTTCCCCAACGACCTGCTGTGGGAGCTGGACAAGATGGAATTCTATATCCCCGAGACCAAGCAGACCATCACCGCCAAGGAGCGGCCCATTGTGATCATCACCTCCAACGCCGAGAAGGAGCTCCCCGACGCCTTCCTGCGCCGCTGCATCTTCCACTATATCGCCTTCCCCGACCAGGACATGATGCGGGATATCGTCCACGCCCACTACCCCGACATTGAGGACCACCTCCTGGACCTGGCCATGCGGGGCTTCTATCAGGTCCGGGACCTGCCCACTGTGGCCAAAAAGCCCTCCACCTCCGAGCTGCTGGACTGGCTGCAAGCCCTGCGCCTGGGTGGGGTGGACCCCAAGAAGATCGAAAGCGAGCTGCCCTATGCAGGCATCCTATTGAAAAAGACCGAGGACCTCACCGCCGTCAAGAACGCCAAGAACCGGCCTAAGAACGGCTACCGCTGGTAAAGGGAGAGGAGGCGCAGCCTTGTTTACCGATTTTTTCTACCTCCTCCGGGCCCACGGCCTGGACGTCTCCATGAACGAGTGGCTCTCCCTGATGGAAGCCCTGAAGCTGGGCCTGTGCCGGAACAGCCTGTTGGAGTTCTACTATGTGGCCCGGGGCATTTTGGTCAAGACCGAGGCGGACTTTGACAAGTTCGACGAGACCTTCCTGCGCTACTTTGAACACGTCCAGCACATGGAGGACATCCCCCAGGAGCTGATGGACTGGCTCCACGACCCCAAGAACATGAAGAAGTACGACAAGGACGAGGTGGACGCCCGCACCACCTTCGACCTGGGCAAGCTGCGGGACATGCTGGAAGAGCGCTTGAAGGAACAGCACGAGCGCCACGACGGCGGCCAATACTGGGTGGGCACCGGCGGCACCTCCGCCCTGGGCCACTCTGGCTACGCCGCTACGGGCATCCGGGTGGGGGGCGAGAGCCAGCACCGCCACGCCCTGCAGGTGGCCGGGGAGCGCAACTTCCGGGACTTCCGGGAGGACAGCACCTTGGACCAGCGCTCCTTCCAACTGGCGTTCCGCCGCCTGCGGCAGCTCACCACCCGCCAGGAGGGGCCCATGGATGTGCTGAACCTGGACCGGACCATCGACGAGACCTGCAACAACGCCGGCTATCTCCAACTGGAATTCGACCGGCCCCGGACCAACGACGTGAAGGTGATGCTGCTCTTCGACTCCGGGGGCTCCATGTCCCCCTACGCCAGCCTGTGCAGCCAGCTCTTCCAGGCGGTGAACCGGGCCAACAACTTCAAGGACCTGCGGATCTACTACTTCCACAACTGCTGGTACTCCGATCTCTACACCGACCCCCGGTGCATGTACGGCGAGAGCGTGGAAACCCAGTGGGTCATCAACAACCTGAGCCGGGAGTATAAGGTCATTGTGGTGGGGGACGCCTCCATGGCCCCCTCGGAGCTCACCTGGATCGGCGGCAGCAGCTATTATAACCGCTACAACAACGAGACCGGCCTCACCTGGCTGGAACGGATGCACAGCCGTTTTCAAAAAATGGTGTGGTTCAACCCCATCCCGGAGGCCATGTGGCAGTATGACTACGGCTACCAGACCATCGAGATGATCGGCAACGTGGTGGACATGTACCAGCTCACGGTGGAGGGGCTGGCACGGGGCTTGAAAAAGCTGGTGTCCGCACGATAACCCAACAACAGGACAACAGGCCGGGGCGCACAGGACTGCGCCCCGGCCTGTTTTGCCCCCTGCGCAACCACAGGTTGCTTGCCCCCAGAGGGGCCTGGGTGTATACTAAAGAAAAAACAGGAGGCCATATTGATGGAAACGAAAGATGCGATTTTAACCCTGCGCAAGGACCTGGGCCTCTCCCAGGACGCCTTTGCCCAAAAGCTCTTTGTCACCCGCCAGGCGGTGTCCCGCTGGGAGACGGGGGAGACCGTACCCAGCACCGACATCCTAAAACAGATTGCCAAGACCTTCCAGGTCTCCGCCGACCAGCTTTTGGGCTATCCCGCCGGGGTCTGCCAGAGCTGTGGGATGCCCCTGGACCAGGAGGAGCTCCACGGCACCGAGGCAGACGGCAGCAAGTCAGCCTCCTTCTGCACCTATTGTTACCAACACGGGGCCTACACCTACCCCACCACCCTAGAGGGTATGGTGGAAAACAACCTGAAATACTTGCAGGAATGGAACGAAAACGCCGGCCTCCAACTCAGCAAGGAGGAGGCCAAGGAAGCCCTGTTGCAATTCCTCCCCACCCTAAAGCGCTGGCGGGAGGCGGCCAACTGAGTGCGCCGCAAAAAATCATCCTATTGTAACATCACCAGGGGGCCACAACGCCGCAGTTGTAGCCCCCTGGTGACGTTGTAGAACCCCCTTGGGGAACGGAGGTTTTGGGGGGGACTGGCAGGCCGTTTTCTCCTTTTGATTAGATTTTTGGGTGTACAAATTTTCAAAAGTGTATTGCGTTTTGGGGAGCATTCGGTATAATGAAGAAAAAGGAACCGGGAGGTGAGGACTTGAGAAATGCCAAATATGGAATGAGCATTGCACTGATTTTTGTGGCATTGGTTCTAGTTGGGGAGATTTATGTATGGTATGTTAGCTCCTTTTTCTCCGTATTCCCATCCACAACGCTATACCTACAAGAGGGGCAGCAGAAGCAAGATTTGTTGGAAGATGTAACAGAAGCGGCGAAGCAAGTTGGAATTGACGCATTTACTGTTGATGTAAAGACCAACAATAGTTTTTCCTATACCCTGGATATATATGGAACAGACCATACAAAAGATAAATTAAAAGAAAGAATGGTCCGTGAAGGGAACTTCAAGAGTATCGCTATTGGAACGATAACCGTCCAACATTTCTCTTTCGAGCAGATTCCAGAGGAATTTACTCCAACCTATTTTTGTTTGACGGGAACCTATGAGGAGAATGTTCTCTTCAAACAACAGTTAATTGATAAATATGCAGGAAACTTTCCTCAAGAAGTCAACAGAGATCATGGAGACTGCTTAGAAATCATAGGCCTGTGGGCCATCGTCTATACCTTCCTGTTGCTGCTCTCCATGTATGACATTGCGATGATCCGCAAAGAGGGCGTGGTGCGAATGGTTTCCGGGGAACCCCTTACCGCCTTTGTCTGGTCGAACATCAAGAAAGATGTGGTCGCTTTTACGTCAATTTTCCTTGCTCTGCTCTGCGTCACAAGCCTGTTTTCGGAAATCAAATATCATATTGAGATTACGATCATCCTATACCTTGTGTTTATTGGGCTTAACTCGTTGCTGTATTTACAGATGCTAAAGCTCGACTTTAGAAGGGATGTTTCCTCCAATCAAAGCGCAAAGAACGTGCTAAAAATAAGCTATATCTATAAATTTATTGCCATGATGCTTACCGTCCTAATGCTGAATGGAACGCTAAGTCTCATCCAAGACGGCACAGACTGTTACCAGCAGGGAGACTTTTTCCAAAGCCATCGCGAGTATTATTATTTCAACCCAGCATCCTCCGAACTCTATGCGGTCCAGGGGAAGGAGTGGGAGATCAACCTGAGTGAAGAGCTGTTTCAGGAAAGAAACCGCTTTGTCTCCGTCGTTGTGGATTATTTCACAGATGAGAATACCTACATTTATACCGATGACAGCGCAAAAGCATATTTAGAGGAACAGATTCCGGAATTAAAGACCATGCAGTTAGAGCAAAAATTCTATATTATTCTTCCGGAAAAATATAAAAACGACGAATCCATTCTTGAGATTGCGTTGGAAAATTGGGAGGGATATTATACAGGCCCTTATGACTATGAAGTAATTGGATGCAAGCGAACCAATACCATTGCAATGGAAGATAGTAAGACAACGGTTACAAGTTCCATCAAAAAAGATCCCATCATCCTTTATAACAATCTTGGAGTTTCAAGCTACGAATCCTTTTCCAGCCTTGGCTATATTCTGCAAAATACTTTGTTGGAGGTCAGCCCCCAGGAGCAGGAGGACTTGGAGGCCAGAGGGATCGTCAATTTCTGCACCAATGCCCAGGAAAACTATTTCTTCCAGTTGGAAGGGGCCAAACGGAATATGACTGCGGGAATTGTGTTTTCTGCCTTAATCTTAGCCATCAACCTGGTCATTCTCAAGAGTATGGTATTTTATGACTATAAGATCAACGCCGTGGAACTTACACTGAAAAAGCTGTTTGGGTATGGGGCTCTTGGGCGGAACTGGCGGCCGGTGCTGCTCTCCGTGATTTCCGCGGTGTCTGCTATTCTCATCAGTTCTCTGGTACTGCATTTCCTAGGACGGGATGGGATATTTTACAATGTGGTTGGCGGCGGGGCGATCTTGCTTGTGGATTTGGCCTGTTTGCTTTCCTATATGCGCAAAATGGGCCGGGTCAGCATGAACCGGATTTTGAAGGGAGGGAGCCTATGATTGCCATCACGGGATTGAACAAAGCCTACGGGGAACATCAGATTTTTCAAGATTTCTCCTTGACCATCCCCACAGGGGAGATGATTGTCCTGTCTGGGGAGAGCGGGTCGGGGAAAACCACCCTGCTGCATATCATCGGGGCCCTGGAAACCTTTGACGGCGGACAAGTTATCGTGGATGGGATCGACGTCAACGACCCCAAGACCCACCGGGACTATTTCGCCAATAAAGTGGGATTTTTATTTCAGAATTTTGTCCTCATTGAGGACATGACCGTTCGGAAGAACCTGAACCTCATCCGGAAAACCAACGCTTCGGGGATTTCCATAGCGGAAGCCCTGGACTATGTGGGCCTTGGGGATAAGATAGACCAAAAGGTGTATGAATTATCCGGCGGAGAACAACAGCGGGTGGCCTTGGCGCGGCTGATGATTAAAAAATGTGACATCATATTGGCGGATGAGCCCACCGGGTCACTGGACCGGAAAAATGCTGAGCGAGTCCTCTCCATTTTAGAGGATTTCCACCAGAAGGGAAAAACCGTTGTAATTGTAACCCACGATGAAGG
>NZ_JBQILM010000051.1:0-7682 GCF_056797215.1 Evtepia sp. | reverse complement strand
CTTTTTGAGCAAGGAAACGCTTAGTTTTGTTACCCCCCCCCGCCGAAAAACTACAAAATTTCTTCGGCGTTTTCTTACAATTTCAAATTGGCGTTGACAGTTATAAGCTTCAACAGCGCTGTTATATGCATTGACCTTGTTTCTATATTCATCCAACTTAGTGTTGTATGCTTGGGCTTGCACCAAATACGCTTCAAAGTCCTCCTTGTATTGCTCAACTGCACTGTTGTAGCCAGATACCGCATGGTTATACGCCTCGGCGGCTTTGTTATATGCCTCAACTCTAGCTTCATAGTCGGCACGGCTTTCCCCTTCTTCAGGAGAGGTTCCAGGTGTGGGACCCTTTAGGATGTCAGGTTTCTCAGGTGCGTTCTCTGAGAAGGATGCAGGCCGCTGAGGTTCTTGATCCGTAAATGGAGCAGGGTTCTCGTTAGGCTTATCAACCTTTTCGAGTTTACCCAGTTCCTTGAGTGCATCCAGATATTCACTTTGGGCATTGCTGACCTTTTGATCCTGTTCAGTCAGTTTTGCACTTGCATCCTTGAAAGCGTCCAGGACGTCATCACTACTACCTGGATTTTCAGCATTGACTTTAGGGGGATCCTTGGGATCGACTTTTTCTGCGTTGAGATACACGTAAATATAGTCGTCCTTGGCGCTGGGAGCAGAAGACTCAGAGGCCGTTTCTTCAGGGTCATTGGAGCCACTTTCCCCAGTCTGGGCAGGAGCCCGCATCGGAGCCTTGTTGGGGCGATCCTGGCTGCTGTCAGTGTTGTCATTGTCAGTGCTGTCACTGTCAATGTTGTCGCTGCCAGTGCTGTCGCTGTCAATGTTGTCGCTGTCAATGTTGTCGTTGACAGCGCTGTCACTATCAGTGTTGTCGCTGTCAGTGTTGTCGCTGTCAGTGCTGTTACTATCAGTGTTGTCGCTGACAGCGCTGTCACTATCAGTGCTATCACTGCTAGTGTTGCCACTATTAGTGCTGCTGCTGTCAGTGTTGTCGCTGGCAGCGCTGTCACTATCAGTGTTGCTGCTGCCGGCGCTGCCACTGTCAGTGCCACCGATACCGGTATCCGTAGCAAACGCAGGCGTACAGCACAAACCCAAACACAAGGATAGGGCCATGAACAGGGCAAGCAAACGCTTACACAGGTTCTTCTTCATTGTTATCTTCCTTTCTTTGCAAGAAATCGGACGCAAAGGATCCGGTAGCCGAACGAGCATAGGACCAAGAGGCCCCTTAGCCTCAGGCTTTGCGTTGCCGCCGTTTCCAGCGGTTTGCCAAATTGCAACCGAACGAGCATCGCGCCGGGGAACCCAGCACCTCAGCCTCAGGCTTTGCGTCCCATCGTTTCCAATGGTTTGCCAAGCGCCTGTGAAAGCCTCCCGCTGCCAGCGACGCCAGTGGCAGCGGGGGAGTGTACCGGTGGACTCACCATATTCCTCCCCTCATGTTCTGCTTGTGCTGCAGAGAAAAATGTCCAGAAGTGTCAAAAAGTATACTTTTTGACAAAATTTATGGAGGGAAAGATATAGGGAAATGGGCCTGAATACTATGGGCAAAAAGACGGAAAGTTCTCTTGAAAACGAAGGAGTTTCATGGTATAATGCTTACGAAAAAGAAGCTATCAAAAAGTATACCTTTTGATAGCTTCTTTTTTACACAGAAAACCCACTCGACAAGCGAGTGGGTTTTCTGACAGACGATCCCAAAAGTGGAACCTTTTGGGATGTGCTAACAGCTCACACAGGGACGGCGGTCTCTTCCTCTTCGGGGACAGGGACCGCTCCTGCCCGGGCCATATCCTTGGCATTGGCCAGCATGAGCTTGATGCGGTTTTCCTGGTTGATCTTGGTGGCGCCGGGGTCGTAATCCACGGCCACGATGTTGGAATTTGGGAAATCGTCCTTGAGTACCCGGATCATCCCCTTGCCCACGATGTGGTTGGGGAGGCAGCCGAAGGGCTGGGCGCAGACGATGTTGGGGGTACCGCTGTGGATGAGTTCCAGCATTTCCGCTGTCAGCAACCAGCCTTCACCCATCTTGCAGCCGTCGTTGAGGTAGCCCCGGACGAAGTCGTGGAGCTGGGCAAAGGGGGCTGGGGCCCGGAAGCCCCGGTGCTGCAGGACGGCGATCATATCCTGTTGGCACTGCTCCACATAGTGCATAAAGACCTTGCACAGGGCGTGTTTGGTCATCTTCCCGCCGAACATCTCGATGTCCGAAATACGGTTGTAGATTTTGAAGATGAGGAAATCCGTCAGCCCAGGCACCACCGGTTCCGCACCCTCTTCCAGGAGGAATTCTTCCAGGTGGTTGTTGCCCAGGGAGGAGAACTTGATGTAAATTTCCCCCACAACCCCCACCCGGACCTTGGGCTCCCATTCAATGGGGATGGACTTAAAGTCGGCGCAGATTTCGTCCAAAATACCGCGCATCTGCTTCCGGGACATGCCCTTGCCCTGGTCAAAGCGGTTCAGGAGCTCGGAGGTCCAGAACTCCACCTTGGCGGTGGTGTCCCCAGGGTTGAGCTCATAGGGGCGTGTCTGGTTGGCCACGTTCATAATGAGGTCGCCGTACATCATGCCGTAGATGAGCCGGCGGATCAGCCCCAGGGTCCAGTGGAAGCCTGGGTTTTTCTCCATGCCGAAGGAGAGGGAGAGGACGGGGATATAGTCCAGCCCCGCCTTTTCCAGGGCTTTGCGGAGCATGTGGATGTAATTGGAGGCCCGGCACCCCCCTCCCGTCTGGGTGATGAGCAGGGCCACCTTATGGGGGTCATAGCCTCCATTTTGGATGGCATCAATCATCTGGCCGATCACCAGCAGGGCGGGGTAGCAGGCGTCGTTGTGGACGTATTTCAGGCCGGACTCCACCACGGCATGGCTGTCGTTGTTCAAGATACGCACCCGGTACCCGTTGCGTTCCAGGAGCTTTGCAAAAAAGCCAAAGTGGATCGGGAGCATTTGGGGGATCAGAATGGTGTATTCCTTGCGCATTTCCTCGGTGAAAAGGAGCCGGCCAGTGCTGTCATATTCCAATTTTGCCATGGTCATTGCCCTCCTCTCTTGTCCCGTTCTTCCAGGGCAGCAATGAGACTGCGGATGCGGATTTTCACCGCCCCCAGGTTGGAGATGTCGTCGATTTTCAGCTGGGTGTACAGGTCTCCGCCTGCTTCAAGGATGGCCCGGAGCTCATCGGTGGTGATGGCGTCCACCCCGCAGCCGAAGGACACCAGCTGGATGAACGCCATATCTGGCTGGGTACATACGTAGCGGGCGGCGTTGTACATCCGGGCGTGGTAGGTCCACTGGTTCAGCACCTGCCGGGGCTGTTTGTCCATGTGGTGGAATACCGCGTCCTCCGTAATCAGCACGAAGCCGAAGGAGGTGATCAGGTCGTTGATGCCGTGGTTGATTTCTGGGTCCATGTGGTAGGGCCGTCCGGCCACCACAAGGATTTTCTTCCCCTGCTCCCTGGCCCAGTGGATATATTCCTCCCCCTTCTCCCGCACCAGGGTACGGAAGCTGTCGTAGGCACGGTAGGCCTTGCGGATGGCCTTCACACTCTCCCGCTTGGGGATGCCGAAGGTATCCGCCAGCAGGGCGGCCCCCTTCTTTTCAAAATCCTTGGGCCGGTGAAGGCCTAGGTTGGGGTGGAGGTAGCGGACCTTTTCCAGGGCGGGGATGTTCACCCCCAGCAGGTCCGGATAGTAGGCTACCACGGGGCAGTTATAGTGGTTGTCCGACAGCTGTTCGTCGAAGTTGTAGGACATACAGGGGTAGAAGATGGTCTCCACCCCGTCCTCCAGCAGGGCCATGATGTGGCCGTGGAGGAGCTTGGCGGGATAGCAGACGGTGTCCGAGGGGATGGTCCGCTGGCCTTTGATATACAGGCTCCGGGTGGAGGTAGGGGAGAGGGTGACCTCAAAGTTCAGCTCTGTGAACAGGGTGAACCAGAAGGGGAGGTTTTCGTACATATTCAGCCCGAAGGGGATGCCGATGCGCCCCCGGGAGCCGTCCCCCTTGCCCTTGCCCTCTAGGGAGCGAAGGTAGTCGTATTTGAACTTCATCAGGTCCGGAATTTCTGCCTTTTCCTGCCCCAGGGGCCGGGAGCAGCGGTTGCCGGAGATGAAACGCCGCCCGCCGTCGAAGCGGTTGACGGTGAGGGAGCAGTGGTTGGTACACAGCTTGCAGGTGGTGGGCTTGGCCTCATGGGTGAAGGTTTCCAGGGCCTGGGGGGACAGCAGGGTGGATTCCGTCAGCCCTGCTTCCAGCGCGGCCAAAGCGGCCCCATAGGCCCCCATCATCCCGGCGATGGTGGGGCGGGTGACGTTCCGGCCGATTTCCAGCTCGAAGGAACGCAGCACCGCGTCGTTGAGGAAGGTGCCTCCTTGGACCACAATGTGCTGGCCCAGGTCGTCGGCGGAGGCCGCCCGGATCACCTTGTAGATGGCGTTTTTCACAATGGAGATGGACAGCCCGGCAGAGATATCCTCCACGCTGGCCCCGTCCTTTTGGGCCTGCTTCACCGAGGAGTTCATGAACACGGTGCAGCGGGAGCCCAGGTCCACCGGATGCTTGGAAAACAGGCCCATTTTGGAAAAGTCCCCGATGGAGTATTCCAGGGCCTTGGCGAAGGTCTCGATGAAGGAGCCGCAGCCAGAGGAGCAGGCCTCGTTCAGCAGGATGGAGTCCACCGCCCCCTGGCGGATTTTGAAGCACTTCATGTCCTGACCGCCGATGTCGATGATGAAATCTACGTTGGGGTTGAAGTGCTGGGCGGCTTTCAGATGGGCCATGGTCTCCACCAGCCCCAGGTCGCAGGAGAAGGCGTTTTTGATTAAGTCCTCCCCGTAGCCAGTGACAGCGGCGCCCTTGATGGTCACCCGCTCCCCACACAGGCGGTAAATTTCCTGAAGCTGGGGCAGGACGATGCGCACCGGGTTGCCCTGATTGGAGTGGTAGAAGCTGTGGAGGATGTTCCCCTCCGGGTCGATGAGCACCAGCTTGGTGGTGGTGGACCCGGCGTCGATGCCCAGATAGGCGTCCCCGCTGTAGCTGTCCAGCGCCACCAGGGGGACAGACATAGCACTGTGCCGGGCGGAGAACGCGTCGTATTCCGACTGCTTGGTAAACAGGGGGGGCATCACGTCCACAGCTTGGGTGCTGCTGGCGGCGTTTTCCAAGCTGCTCAGTAGCGCCTCAAAGGGACGGGGAGGCTGGTCGTTGGCGCACAGGGCCGCGCCGATGGCGGCGTAGCAGTCCCCGTCCTTGGGGAAGATGGCGTGGTCTTGGTCCAGGCCCAGGGTGTCCACGAAGCGCTCCCGCAGGCCCTTCATGAAGTGGAGGGGGCCACCGAGAAAGACAATTTTCCCCGTGAGCTCCCGGCCCTGGGAGAGGCCCGCCACGGTCTGGTCTACCACCGCTTGGAAGATGGAGGCGGCAATGTCCTCCTTCCGCCCGCCCTGGTTCAGGATGGGCTGGATGTCGCTCTTGGCGAACACCCCGCAGCGGGAGGCGATGGGGTAGATTTTTTCGTGTTTTAAGGATAACTCGTCCAGCTCGTCCGCCGTCACATTCAGCAGGGTGGCCATTTGGTCGATGAAGGAGCCAGTGCCCCCGGCACAGGAGCCGTTCATCCGCTCTTCCAGGGTGTTGCCGAAGAAGATGATCTTGGCGTCCTCGCCCCCCAGCTCAATCACCGCGTCGGTGCCGGGGTCCAGGGTGCGCACGGCAGCGGCGGTGGCGTAGACCTCCTGGACAAAGCCCAGGTCCGCGGCCTTGGCCACCCCCAGCCCGGCGGAGCCGGTGACCATGAGCTGGACCGCCTGCCCGCCCAGGCCCCGGAGGGTCCGCAAGGTCTCACAGGTGCGCTCCCGGGTTTTGGAATAGTGCCGCTCATAGGAGCGGAACAGGAGCTTGTTTTGTTCATCCAGCACCACCACCTTCACTGTGGTGGAGCCAATGTCGATTCCGATACGCAGCATAGTACACCTCGAAAAACAGCTTGCTCTGGCTATTGATATGAGAGCAAGACGGGAGACAGTCCCACAAAAATAGGACTGCCGGATTTTTTACACCTATTATACAAGAGGGTGTGTCGAAAAACAACAAAAAACTTGTGCCAGGGGAGGAAAGAAAGTAAAGAAATACTATAGTGAGACAAAAAAGAACAAAAGCCTCCGCATTTTTTCTACGGAGGCTTTTGGATATTTATGACTTGACAAAGCAGCTTGCCCCTGGGAGCGTCACTCGGGCTCAGGGTCGGGAAACGGAGTATATACAGCAGAGGAAGATACCACACTCAGTTTTCCGGAGGAGGGATCTAGGAGAAATTCCGCGTTTGCCAAGACATTCCCTATCGCGACACCATGGGTAACGAGATCCATGGCTTGGGTGAGGGTGAAGCGCCCATCGCTGTGGGTTTGTGTTTCCAATGTATCCGTATACATGTAGGAATACTGGAAGCGCTTTTTTTTGAAGTTAAACTTGTGTGCGGTGGTATCTTGGAAATCAAACTTGTGCTCAACGATATCGCTGACGATATACCCGCCAGACGCGCTGTCCTCTTCTGTTTGGAATTTAGCGGAAAAAGTACACTGAATGTTCCCGGTAGTGTTTTCTAATGGGATGCAAACATCGGCCGAGATAACACCGTTGTCCCCATATTCAATAGAGATTGGCTCCGGTTCCCTAGTGAGGAGGAAGTAGCAAGAGACGGCGGCAATGACGGCAATGACAAGTACCGCAGAAATCACATATTTTTTCATGATGGTTCTCCTGTTTTGGCATATCCCCCCAGCGGATATGGCTGGGGGGATATGGTTGTCTGCTTTAAGCAATAGTAGGTTATAGGGCCTTGCCTCGCAGTGTGACAACTCCGGTTTCGGTATTTAAAACAAATGTAGCTTCAAATGTTACAGTTGCAACTGCAGTGCCATTCCGAAAAATGTTAACGGACCGTCGAAGAATTTGTTGATTAGATGAATTTAATACAGATTTAGAATCATTATTTGTTGTAGAACTGTACCCGCTAGGGAACCTTAGAAGCGTGATATAATCAATGGACGCTGTTCCTGCATCAAATTTGTAGTACCCGTTACCAGATCCTATTCTTACCGAACAGTTTAGTCTCCACAGATAATACCCAGATGCGAGATTTTTTGGGGCACTTACTTCTAATGACTTCATGCCTACCCCTCCGGGACTCGGGTTACTGAGGGGAGTGATGGAACTTCCACTTTTTATAGAGTCTATCACATCACAAAATTCCTGCATTTCGGCTTCAAATTCTGTGTCAGTGTAGGCTTTATCCATTTCCGATTCGGGATAAACAGTGATATCAATTCCCCGTTCCTCACCTACCTGTTCTGCGATTTCCAGATAGTTTTGATATTGTTCGTCGGAAATGATAGGTTTGGTATCGGTTGCATAGGCGGTAACCACCATCGACAGCGCCAAGCAAAGACACAGGGAGAGGGATAATAATTTCTTTTTCATAAGTAAAACTCCTTTTTCCGCAATATAAATTGCAGTCTATTCTGTTCGGCTAGGTCGAGCATACGATCTGCATGGGAATCTTCCTCCTTTCGATTCCTACAAAAGCGGGTCTGCGATTGATGCTTCTACTCTATATATCCCGGCAGAAAAGAAAAAGTATACACGTTTTGAGAAAAAAG
>NZ_JBQILM010000050.1:0-8732 GCF_056797215.1 Evtepia sp. | reverse complement strand
GGGTCATGATCTCCAAAAGGTTCTTGGATGCCTTGGAATCCAGGGCCCCGGTGGGTTCGTCGGCCAGCAGCAAGGACTGTCCCGCCACCATAGCCCGGGCACAGGCCGCCCGCTGTTTCTGGCCCCCAGAGACCTGGTACGGGAACTTGGGCAGGATATCCATAATATCCAGCTTCTTTGCCATCTCCCGCACTTGGGCCCCCACCTGGGCTGGGTCCATGTGGTTCAGGGCAAGGGCCAGGCCAATGTTCTCCTCAATGGTCAGAGTATCCAATAAGTTAAAATCCTGGAACACAAAGCCCAGTCGTTCCCGGCGGAAGCGGGCCAAGGCCTTGGCGGGGAGCTCGGAGATATCCACCCCATCCAGCAGGATTTGTCCCGCGCTCACCGTGTCGATGGTGGAGATGCAGTTGAGCAAGGTGGTCTTGCCGCTGCCGGAGGCCCCCATAATGGCGATAAATTCCCCCGGTTCCACCTGGAAGCTCACACCGTCCAGAGCTTTGGTGACGTTGTTTTTGCTCCCGTAGTATTTTTCAACCTGTTTCACTTGCAGCATACGTCCTGCCTCCTTTCCCCTCTAGGATACAACAAAAGCAGGGGCGGTGGTATCGAAACGATATGGCCCTTCCTTACAGTTTTGTAAGAAATGCCATCACACCTCCGCCCCCGCCGTGGCAGGAAAGGTCAGCATCACCTGGGTCCCCTCCCCCTCCTGGGAGGTAATCTGCAAATCCAGCTCCAAAAATGCCGCCAGCTTACGGCAGAGATACAGGCCCATCCCCGTGGAACCGCCCCGGAGGCGGCCATTGCTGCCGGTAAACCCCCGCTCGCACACCCTGGGCAGCTCATGGGCGGGGATGCCCATGCCATTGTCCGCCACTGTCAGCACCACCTTCTGTCCCAGGGGGCGGGCAGAGATGCAGATCACCGGGGCCCGCCCTCGATAGCGGGCGGCGTTTTGTAAAATCTGGCCTAAGAGGAAGGCTGTCCACTTCTCGTCGGTGTATACGGTGCAGTCCAACCCCTCCGTCTCCACCCGGATGCCGCTTTGGATCAGCAATGCCCGATGGGCCTGGATGGCCTGGGAGACGATGGCATCCAGGGACCCCTGCCGGATCACGCAGTCCCGCTCTGGGCTCTCCGCCCGGGCGTAAAAAAGGGCCCGCTCCACGTGGGCCTCCACCTGGGCCAGCTCCTGGGTAAGTTTTCGGCGTTTGTCCCCTTCCAGGTCCCGGCAGAGAAGCTGGGCGGCGGTAATGGGGGTCTTGATCTCATGGACCCACGCCTCAATGTAGTCCCGATAGGCCCGCTGGGCCGCCTGGGCCTGGGAGACCGCCTCCAACATAGATTTCCCGGAACGGCGGGTGAGATCAAAGAGCTTGCGCTGGTAGTGGTCCTTGGGAGTGGGGATACAGGCGGAGAACAGGTATTTTTTCTCCAAGCCCTCCAAGATGGCTTCCAGCTCCGCCAACTGGGCCCGGAGCCGGAGGAACTCCACGGTATAGGCCCCCACAAACACCAGCAGGAAGCCCAGGGCCAAGAGGGCCACCACCCCCGGCCGGGTCCCCGTGGCCATGAGGAACAGTGCCGCGACGGCGGCACCACACAGTGTCCCCACCCCACGCCCCAGGCGGTCGGACAAAAATTCCCACAAAGTCATAGCTGATACCCCATACCCCGGCGTGTCTTGATGCAGCCGGGACAGCCGATGCTGTCCAGCTTGGCCCGCAAGCGGGTCACGTTCACGCTGAGGGTGTTGTCGTCGATATAGATCTGACTGTCCCAGAGGGCCTCAATGAGGTCGGCGCGGGAGACGATCTCCCCGGCGTGGCGGAGGAGATGTGCCAGGATTTGCAACTCATTCCGGGTGAGCTCCGCCTGGCGCTCCCCTGCCCACACCTGGCCCTTGGCCAAATCCAGGCGCAGGCCAGCGGCCTCCAAGCGCTCCGGCTCCGCCTGTCCGCCGCTGCGGCGGAGCACCGCCCGGACCCGGGCCAGAAGTACGGGGATATTGTAGGGCTTGGTAATATAGTCGTCGCTCCCCAGGCTCAAGGCCCGGAGCTCGTCGGTCGTGGAATCCCGGCTGGTGACGATGACGATGGGCAGCTTGCTGCGTTTGCGGATGGCAGCGCACAGGGCCAAGCCGTCCCGGCCTGGCAGCCCTAAGTCCAGCAGGAGCAGGTCGGCATTCTGGGCGCAGACCTGGCCGGGGACGTCTGTAAACGTCTCTAAGGCCAGAGCCCGGTAGCCCTCATTCTCCAACAAAAGCTGCAATTCCTCCCGGATCACCGGGTCGTCCTCTACAATTAGGATGGTCTGCATGGCCTGTCCTCCCGTCACAGTCTCAAAAGTTTTTCCAGCGCCCCCCTCCCCTGCTGGGTCAGCAGGGGGTGAACCACACACCAGGCGTGGCGGCGGTAGCCCATGTTTTCCTCTCCACCGGCCCTCTTTAACTCAGAAAAGGAGGCCCAATAGGCACTGGAAAAATACAGCAGCTCCGCTGTGTGGGCGTACTCCCCAGAGTAGTCCTCGTCCCGGACCAGCCCGGCGGCGTGGAGGGACACCAGCGCCTGCTCTAGGTTCTCCGTAATCTCCCGGCAGCGGGCCCGCTGTTTCCTGCCAATTTCCGGGGAAATCTGCCCCAGTTGGGCGTGGGAGAGAAAGAAGAAGCGGTTATCTTGGACAACCTGTTGGATGTCCAAAAACACCAGGTCCAATTCCCCTATGGTTTGGGGCGTTTTGAGGGGCAGGGGGTCTCCGCCCTCAGCAATGAGGGCCTCCGCAATGCCCTCCTTCTTTTGAAAGTGGTAGCTCAGGTTCCCTTTGCTGATGCCCACAGACCTGGCGATATCTTGGAGGGAGACCCCGTTGTAGCCCCGCTGGTTGAAGAGCCGCCGGGCGGCGTCTAAAATCTCCTGGCGGGTGTCTCTCATGGCGCTTCTCCGGTGGCCTGCGCCTGGGCGGCTTCCAGCTTGGAGAGGTTCTTCGCCTCCCGCAAGCCCACCCAGAGCACCACGATGGCGGTGAGCCCGTCGGAGATGGCCCCCGACAGGAGCACCCCGTCAATCCCCAAAAACCTGGGCAGCAGGAGCAGCAGGGGGATGAGCAAAATGCCTTGCCGGAGCACCGCCAGCCAGAAGGCCCGGTTGGCCTTGCCCATGGCGGTACAGAAGTTGGAGGTAATGGGTTGGAGGGCATTCAGGAAAAGGCAGGCGAAGAAAATGTGGATATAATGGGCCCCAAAGCTGTAAAACAATTCATTATCCGAGCCGAACATCCGCAAAATCTGCCGGGGGAAAATCTGCACCAGAAGGAACGCGGCCACAGAGATGATGGTGCCGTAGCGCAGGACGGTCAAGTAGGTCTCCCGCACCCGACCGTATTGCTTCCGGCCCAGGTTGAAGCCGTAAATGGGCTGGCAGCCCAGGGCGATGCCAATGACGCTGGACAGGAGCACAATGGTGATTTTCCCCACCGCCCCGGCAGCGGCAATGGTCACCTCGCTGCCGTACACCGTCAGGGCCCCGTAGGTTTTCAGGCCGTTCATCTGGATGATCTGGGCGATCATAGCCAGGACATGGGTGGTAAAGACGGCAATGCCCAGGGAGAAAATGGTGCCGGTCTCCGCCATTCTGGGGCGCAGGTGCCGTGGGGACAGGGTAACGCTGTGGAAGCGTTTGAACATGTAATATAGTGCCAGAATGGTGGACAGAAGCTGGCCTAGAAGGGTTGCCAGGGCGATCCCCGTCATGCCCATGTCAAACACGAAGAGGAACAAGGGGTCGAACACCATATTAAATACTGCCCCTGCCACCAGCACATAGCTGGCGAACTTGGGGCTGCCATCCGCCCGGATGAAGTAAGACAGGCCCGAGGAGAGGATGCCAAAAAAGAGGCCGATGCAGATCAGCCGGGCGTAGGGGGCGGCGTAGGGCATGATGAGCTCCGTTGCCCCGAAGAGGTAGAGCATGGGTTCCATGAACACAGAGGTGATGATGGAAGCGGCCGCCCCCAGGAGCACCATCCAGCCGATGGAGGTGCCGATTACCTTGGCGGCCCCCTCCTGCTCCCCCTTCCCCAGGAGGATGCTGAACCGGGCAGCGGCCCCGATGCCCAAAAGGGTGGACAGGGCGATGATGACAGAGGTCAGCGGGAACACGATATTGGTGGCGGCGATGCCGTTGTCGCCGATGCCCCAGCCTACAAACACCTGGTCCACGATGTTATGGAGGGCGCTGACTAACTGGGTAATGATGCCGGGGATGGCGTATTTCCAAATGAGGCTTTTGATGGGCGCGGTGCCCAGGGGGTTGGCGGGTGCTTGTGGTTGCATAGCGAAGCGCTCCTTTCGTTTTAGGCCGTTCGTCCTAAAACGGATTATAGGACGAACGGCCTAAAAAGTCAAGGTTTTTCGGCGTGATATCACGAAATAAGGTAAAATATCCCCATTCTATGTTGGGAGGTTTTTTTATCATGTCGTATAGCATATCAAAGTTAACTGCCTTCGCCGCCCATCTCCGCCAGGAGGAACGGGCCGTGGGGACGGTGGAAAAGTATTTGCGGGACGTGGGTGCCTTTGGGCGCTGGTTGGCAGGGCGGGTGCTCAGCAAGGAGGCGGTTGCACTGTGGAAGGGGACCCTGGTGGCGGAGGGCTACGCCCCAGTGACCGTCAATGCCATGGTGGCGGCAGTCCACGCCTACCTCCGCTTCATTGGGCGGGAGGACTGCCGGGTGAAGTTCTTAAAAGTGCAGCGCCGCCTGTTCCGGGACGCCAGGCGGGAGCTGAACCGGGCCGAGTACGCCCGCCTTCTGGACACCGCCCAACGCCAGGGTCAAGAACGCCTGGCACTGCTGATGGAGACGATATGCGCCACAGGCATTCGGGTCAGTGAGCTGCGGTACATCACCTTGGAGGCGGTGCGGCTGGGACGGGCGGAGATCGCCTTGAAGGGGAAAATCCGCACCATCCTCCTCCCGGGCAAGCTGTGCCGGAAGCTGCGCAAGTATGCCAGGGCAGAAAAAATCGCCTCCGGCGAGCTGTTCCTCACCAGAAGCGGGACCCCCATCCACCGCCGCCAGGTCTGGGCGGAGATGAAACGGCTCTGTGCCAAGGCGGGGGTGGAGCCGGGGAAGGTGTTCCCCCATAACCTCCGCCACCTCTTTGCCACGGCTTTTTACCAGCACTGCAAGGACTTAGCCCGGCTGGCGGACGTGCTGGGGCACACCAGCGTGGACACCACCCGGGTCTATCTCCTCACCACCGGCGGTGAACACCGGCAGGCGTTGGAGCGTTTGGGGCTGGTCACTTAGGCAAACAAAAACAATAGTTTGTCCACGGCAGGAACTGGCTCTACGCCAAAAGCCATAGAAAAGCGACGAAAAGCTGGGGTATTTTTTCTCGCATTTTGAAAAATGGGCACACTGGCAAAAGCCGCAAAAAGCATTTGTTTTGTGGCTTAGTCTATTGTGCAAAAATATAGAAATTCAGCTTGTTTTTTCAAAAACAGCGTGGTATAATTTCCTTGCAGTATGGCGTTTGCACCAGCTTTTCCCAAATTGGCGCAAACAAAATATTGTTTTTGTCCCGCAAATTCAGCAACAGGCGGTGATGCGATGAAAAAAAGCTTCTACGACTACTGCACGCAACAGCGGCAACTGGCGCTGCTGCAACAGTGGGACGTAGAACGAAACGGACCCCTGACCCCCCAGAGCGTCTCCTTCGGCAGCCATCGCAAGCTGTGGTGGCAGTGCGAAAAGGGGCACCAATGGCAGGCGGCGGTGAAGTCCAGGGTCAGCGGCGCGGGGTGTCCCCACTGCGCCAACCGGGTGCTGCGCCCCGGTGAGAACGATTTGGCCGCTGTATACCCGGACCTGGCCCAGCAATGGGACCAGGAAAACCTACCCCTGACCCCGGTGCAGCTCTTGCCTGGGTCCCGAAAGAAAGTTTGGTGGCGCTGTGAAAAGGGCCACCGGTGGCAAGCTATGGTGGTGTCCCGCACCAGAGGCACAGGTTGTCCCGTCTGCGCGGGGAAACTGGTCCTCCCTGGCGAGAACGACTTAGCAAGCCACTATCCTGCCCTGGCCCAGGAGTGGGCCAAGGACCGCAACGGCGACCTGACCCCAGAGAACTGTTCCCCTGCCAGCAACCGGAAGGTCTGGTGGCGCTGTCCCTTGGGGCATGCCTATCAGGCCACCGTGGCCGCCCGGACGGCCCAGGGCTCTGGCTGTCCCTACTGCGCGGGGCGGCGGGTGCTCCCCGGCTTCAACGACCTGGCGACACTGGAACCCAGGGTCGCCGCAAGCTGGCACCCCAGCCTCAACGTCCCCCTGACCCCGGACCGGGTTTCGGTGGGTAGCCGCCACAAGGCGTGGTGGCTCTGCGACCAGGGGCACGTCTGGAAAACGGCTGTGTACTCCCGCACCGGCAGGGAGAAATGCGGCTGTCCGGTTTGCGCCGGACGGGGAAAGCGCCCACGGCGCTATGGTTCGCTCCCCGGGGAGCAAAGCCCGGGAAACGCCGGAAATTAAATTATCATGTAAGGAGGAAACTACGACATGAGAAAGAAATTTTTGTCCCTCATTTTAGCTCTGTGTATGGTGATGTCTTTACTTCCTATGACAGCGTTTGCGGCTGCGCCTACAGGTCTTACTGTATCTACTAATCCTGTTGATAGTACAGCAGTAAATGGAGAAGTTGTTTTAACGATTACAATGACCCCGGCTGATTCTGATACAAGCAGCGGAAAACTTCTTTATAAAGTTGTAGATGCTGTAGCAGACACTGAGAGTGGGGAGGGAGCCACCAAAGCTCCTGATGCTCCTGAGGTAAAGGAACAAGCAATTACCATAGCCAATGTTGGAAAGACAGGCGATTGGCAAGAATACGATACCAATGATAAGCAGATTAAAGCAGTTGATGGTCAATATGTGCTTGCCGTCTATGTAGAGGCCAATAGTGATGGCACTACATATGATATTAAAGTTAGTGCTGTGTCTGCAAGTCCTGTCGAAGATGGCGTTGGCGATTCCACTAATGTTCCCGTCACTAATGTGACCGTAACCCCGGAAACCCTGTCCCTGGAAGTTGGGGAGACTGGCAAACTGACCGCTACGGTTATCCCTGAAAATGCTACCAACAAAACTGTGACTTGGACATCCAGTGATGCAAATATCGCTAAAGTAGAAAATGGTACTGTCACTGCGCTTAAAGAAGGTACAGCAACCATTACTGCTACCACAGAAGATGGTAACAAGGCTGATACTTGCACAGTTACTGTTACTGCGGCAGTACAAAAAACTACGCTGACAGAGGCTATGTTTACAGTTGAGGCTGGCGATAAAGAATTCACTGGTTCGCCAATCACCAAAACTATTTCTGGCAAGAACGGCACAACTGACCTGATTCTGGATCAGGATTATACTGTTGAATACAGCAACAATACCAATGTTGGTACCGCAACAATTACTATCACCGGTAAGGGTAACTACGAGGGTACTGTCACTGTTACTTTCACAATCACCGCAAAAAGCATTGAGGGTGCTACTGTCGACCCGATTGAGGATCAGACCTACACTGGTAGCGCCATCTCTCCTGCTACCACTGTGACCCTCGATGGCAAAACACTTGTTGCTGGCACCGATTACAGTGTGTCTTGGACAAACAATACCAATGTGACAGGCGATTCCGCTAAGGCAACCGGCACCATCACCGGAACTGGTAACTATACCGGTACTGCGACTGCTAAGGCTGAATTTGCTATCGTTGCTGCTCCCATCACAGGTGTGACTATCTCTTCCAATACTGCTGCTGGTGCGGCTGTGGCTGTTGGTGATGTCTTGACCGCAGCTGTTTCCCCTAATGATGCCACCGTTACTTATGAGTGGTATAAAGGGGAAACCAAGATTGACGGACAATCTGCTGCAACATATACTTTGGTAGAGGGTGACACCTCCATTACCGTAAAGGTTACTGGCACTGGCAACTATACTGGTGAGAAAGAGAGCAACGCCATCGTAGTTGGCAGTAAGAACCTTAACGTTGACTGGATTCAGGCGATTGATTCTGTCACCTATAATGGGGAGGCTCAAGAGCCTGTCGTTGTTGTTAAGGTTGATGATGAAACCACTTTAACTAAGGACACCGACTATACTGTAGCCTATAGCAATAACACCAATGCAGGCACTGCTACAGTCACTGTGATTGGTATGGGTAGCTACAGTGGCACTGCAACAAAGGACTTTACAATTGAACGGGCGGAAGTTACGCCTCCTGCTAACACTGCAAGTGTAGCTGTGAATGCTAGCACTGACATTACCATTAACACCGATGGCGCGATCACGGCTACCAGTGGTGACCCAGAAACTGTTACCGTGGTAGAAGGTACTGGTAAAGTCACTATTACTGGCGTGAAGGCAGGCACTGCTACTGTGACTATCAATGCTGCCCAAGGAACCAATTACAAAGCACTGAGCGAAACTACTGTGACTGTCACCGTTACTGACAGCACTGGCGGCGGCAACAACGGCGGCGGCTCCAGCGGTGGTTCCACCACCCCCACACCTCCCCCCGAAGAACCCGATCCCAATCCCCCCTCCGCCGGTGAGGACGTGACCCAGACCGTGACCCCCGACATCAGCGAGGGCACCGCTTCCGCCACCGTGGACAAGGAAACCGCTGACAAGCTGGTCTCCGACGCTGTGGACAACAAGAGCGAAAACGTCACCGTGAAGGT
>NZ_JBQILM010000049.1:0-10038 GCF_056797215.1 Evtepia sp. | reverse complement strand
GAGGATGGCGGAGATCAGGTCCATCAGCACCGGTTTTGCCTCCGGTGAGGTGAGGATCAGCTTGAACACCCGGTCATCAGAGGGCGGCAGGATATCGGCATTCATCGGCAGCAGTCCCATAGACGGCGGCTCCTTTGCATCCGTTTCTATTGTTAGTATAGCATAAAGCAGCGTGAATTTCTACTGTTTCGTTTCAATCCTGTTTTCTGGATGTTTCAAATGCCATTGACAGGGTACAATCTTCGCAGTATAGTTAGACTAACTTTTACTAGGAGGGTATCCATTATGGCAGTTAAAAGAAAAACCATTGAGGAGCGTATTGCCGCTATTGACGAGAAGATTGCAAAAAAGCAAGCCGAAATCGAGGCACTAGAGGCTCAGAAACAAAAGCTGCTCCATCCCATCACCATGAAAATTGTGATGGACAAGGCCAAGGCATCCGGGATGACATTGGAGGAGATTGCAGAGAAGTTAGGGATTGAGGTCTAAATACTATTATATATTAAGTACAAAGCCCCTAAGAATGGTATGGTCTATTCTTAGGGGCCCTTTGTTCCACTTTTATGAAAAGAAGTCCATAGGGTTCACCCGGCTGCCACTGGAACCATTGGTCCAGACCTCAAAATGAAGATGGTTCCCTGTGGAATTGCCAGTGGAACCGACTCTTCCGATCACCTGTCCCTGGGAGACGGTATCCCCTACGGAAACCAAACGGGCACTCATGTGCGCGTACAATGTTCGGCTCCCGTCAGGGTGGGATATGGCGACATGATTCCCGAAAGAGGACCCATAAGTCGAGAGCACAACTGTCCCGCCTTTTGCCGCCAAGATATTCGTCCCATAAAGTATATGCCGCCCCGGCCCTGGATTTCCTGTACCCGGAAAGGCATGAATACCGCCAGGGATTCCGTAGTTAGAGTGCGGAAGGTGTTACTCTTCCGTACCCCGATGGGAAGGACAGTATTCAGCCCGTCCAGCTGCTGGAACTTCAAAACCGCCATCTGACACATATTTTTCCTGGCAACGGAAAGTATGGTTTCTGTATCTGCGTCAAGCTGCTTCTTCGAGTCAGCGGTCAGTACCATGGTCAGCACCGCAAACATCATCCGCTGGTCACGGGTGGTGAGGTCATCCAAAAACTCCTTACTCTCCTTGCGCTGCAATTCCATGTCATAGGGGACCACAGCGGAAAAGTTGTTGTTCTGGTTCTGCCGCCGCTGCCAGTTGGTGCGGTCCGTCACCATGGCGTCCTTGATATCGCTGGCATAGTCCTTCAAAAAAACCGGCAATACTGATCACCGAGTTTCAAATAATCGCTATGCTTTTCGATGCTGTCCGGGCAGACAGCGCAGACGGTGGTTATAAATCGTGATCTTCGTGGTTGCTCCGCCGTCATGCCGTGGTAGCTGACGAACCCCAAGGCGGCGAAGGGGGCCATGTTATGTCGATCACAGCAACAGAATTAAAAATGAATCTTGGAAAATACCTCTCGCTGTCTGAGACCGAGGACATTTACATTACCCGAAACGGAAAGGTCGTGGCGAAACTGACCAATCCATTTCAGGACCGGGTCGATGCGGCCAAATCTCTATTTGGCGTCCTGCCTGCAGACATAACCCTGGAAGAAGCAAAGAAGGAGCGTTTGGAGACATTATGAGAGCCTTGATCGACACTTGTATCGTGATAGATGCCCTCCAAAATCGTCAGCCATTCCATAACGCGGCTCAGGAGCTTTTCCTTGCGGTAGCGAACCGTCGCTTTGATGGATTTTTAACGGCGAAGTCTATCACTGACATTTATTACCTGACCCACCGGTCCACGCACAGTGACGCAGAAACCAGACGCATCCTTACAACACTGTTCCAGCTCTTTGACTTACGAGACACAAGAGGGATCGATTGCCGCCGGGCCCTGTCCACAGATATTACGGACTATGAGGATGCCATCATAGTCGAGTCCGCAGTCCGGGAGGGAATGGATTGCATCGTGACAAGAAATTTGCGTGACTACACGAAAGCGTCCATCCCTGTCTATACGCCCGTCGATTTTTTAGCGTTGCTTACCCCTACTGAGGAAGCAACCTCTCGTACTGATTTATAGCCCCATCATCTCATGCACGATCCGGTCCGCCATCTTCACGCAGCCTACCAGGATAAGCATATTAAACAAAGTTTCCCCAATATACTTCCACACCATGGTAGCCGCCGCCGCGTCTGCATCCACCGTCGGCGGCGTACCAGCGAAGGCCGAGAAGATCACACAGGCCAGCACGATCACGGCCCCTTCCAGGCAAACGGCGGCGTAGGCTTTGAGAAAATTCTTCCCCACGCCCTGCATCGGCTCTCCGGCAAAGCTGGATAAAGGAATCGGCGCAATCGAGGTGTACATAAATACCTTGAAAATCTTCCATACACGCTGAGGATCATCACAAACGACAGCACCCAGATAAACAGTCCGCCGATGAGGGTCACCGCCCAGAGGGGGATGCTCTCGAAAAAACCGCAGTAAAATATTCACCAGTTGTTAGCTACTTACAAAATTTAATACCAACACTCAAACACCAAGGCGGGCCCCGTGCTACTTACGGGACCCGCCATATTTTGTAAAATTTAGAAAAGAACTATCCCACGGGATCGACCCGGCAAGAGACGATTTGCAACAGAAAATTTTGCTCTCCGTTCATTTTGGGGCGCAAGTTCCTTTCAATCGTTTATCCATCACAGATACTGTTATTTTAATAGAATTTTCCGGCAAAATCGGTTGTTTCATTGTGTTCTAAATGGTATACTAAAAACAAAACATGATCTATTTCAGCCAAGCGCATCGCGCCGCTTTATGCGAGAACACGAGGAGAGACGATATGGAAAAGATATTGATCGTGGATGACAGCGCTGTACAGGCCATCCAACTGCGGACCATTCTGGAAACCGACTACGAGATCACCGTAGCCCAGACAGCGGAGGACTGCCTGGCCTATGCGGGGACAGGGGAATACTCCCTGATCCTGCTGGACGTGGTGATGCCGGGCATGGACGGCTTCACCCTCTTGAGTAAATTACAGGACGAGGTCATTACCCAAAGCGTCCCGGTGATCCTCATCACCAGCTTGGGGGACATGGAGCATGAACAGCAGGGCCTCACCCTGGGGGCCGTGGACTACATCGCCAAGCCCTTCCACCCACAGATCGTGCGTGCCAGGGTCAACACCCACATCAAGCTCTACCGCTACCGCAAGCAGGTGGAGTGGCAGTCCATGACTGACCAGCTCACCGGCATCGCCAACCGGCGGCGCTATGAGCGCTACAGCGTGGTGAAATGGCAGGAGGCCACCCGCCTTCAAATCCCCCTCTCCATCTGTATGCTGGACATCGACCGCTTCAAGGCCTACAACGACAGCTTCGGCCACCCCGCCGGGGACAAGGTCATCTCTGCCGTGGCTGGCGTCCTGGCGCACCACCTCCGGCGCACCACAGACTTCGTGGCCCGCTACGGCGGGGAGGAGTTCATCGGCATCATCCTGGGCGGGGACGCCCAGATGGTCTTTGACCACCTGCGGCAGCTGCGCAAGCGCATTGAGGACCTCCACCTCCCCCACACCCCCTCTGTGGGGCCCTGGGTTACCGTGAGCATCGGCGGCGTCACCGTGACCCCCAAAAGCGGCGACGACTACCGGACCTATCTCAACATCGCCGACACCATGCTCTACGACGCCAAGCGCTTCGGGCGCAACCAGGTGGTGTGGTGCGGCGACGCCATGAAGCAGCTGCGGGAGAAATAAGCTTACATACTGCGTTGGACAAAGCGGGCGCTGTCGTTTGGACAGCGCCCGCTTCTCTTCTATCTCTTCTTACTTGGCCGCCCGGAGCTCCTCCACATCCTGGTTGAGGTGGCGGACAGCGACCTTCAAAACCTGTACGTCCCCTTCCGTTTTCTCCACCCGTTCAGGCAGCTTCTCCCCCAGGAGCTGGTCCATCTTCTCCTGTAAAATCTGCTGGTTCTCCGCCAGAAGATGGAAGAGCTTATCGAATTTCGCGTCCATCATGACCGAGACACTTTGCCAAATGTCCCCCTTCATCTCGTCCAAGCGGTTGTCCATAGCATCAAACCGCATGTCCATGGCATCCAAGCGGTTGTCCATGGCATCAAACCGCTTATCCATGGTATCCAAGCGGTTGTCTATGGCATCAAACCGCTTATCCATGGCATCCAAGCGGTTGTCTATGGCTTCAAAGCGATTGTCTATGGCTTCAAAGCGGTTGTCTACTGCTTCAAACCGTCTGTCCATCTGCGCTTGCATTTCCTCAAAGCGCTGGTTTGTCCGCGCTTCCGATTCACCGATGCGCTTTTGGATTATTTCATCAATGGCCTGTAAATCTTTTTGTTCCAGCATGGTTCTCACCTCCTAGTCTATATACAGAATGATGTACTTCTACTCCTCCGGGGTGAGCACCACCAGGGCGCCTCCCAGGCTGGTGTTCTTCAGCCACAGGGCAAAGTCGATCTCCCCCTCCTGGCCCTCGTCAAGGATGACGCAGGGGAAGGAGGCTTTCTTGCCCTTGGCGGACACCAGGGGGACCCAGTGCCAGTTGTCCAGGCCGCTGAGGTTCCCGTTGGAATAGTTCAGGAAGGCCAGGGGGCAGTCGGCATCCAGGGCGCTGGTGAGGAAGCTGCGGCAGCGGGTGAGGGGTGGCCGCTGGGCAGTTTCCGGGGGGATCCACAGGATTTCCCCCCGGAGGATACAGTGCCGGGAGAGGGCAAAGCTGCGGCAGCCCAGGAGGAAGCCCTCCGGGTCGTCCAGCCCCCGGCCACCAGGGGTGACATAAGACCAGACGGCCTCCATGTAGGGCAGGAAGGAGCCCTCCTCCGGGGCTAACTCCGCCAGTTCCGGGCGGCTGCGGCCCAGATAGGCCAGGAGGGTGGCAGCGGTGGTGGGGCCGCAGCCGGCGCGGCGCTGCCAGGGGGTGGGATACCACGCCTGGTTGGCGCCCCGCCAGACCCGGCCGTCGGGGCCTTGGACACTGAGATGCTCCGGGTGACTGAGTTGGAAATTCATGGCAGGGCTCCTTTCAGGCTCCAAGTATACCTTGGGGTGGGGCTGGGGGCACAGGCGCTACGAGGTGTAATCTATAGGGTGCTTAGCGATGGTTCTCTGGGTCTGCCTGGCCTTTTTCGGTGAGGGTCAGGTAGTTCATGGCGTTGTCCACAGTCCCTTGGATGTCCGCCTCTGTCAGGGACCGCTTCACCTTGCCGGGAATCCCCACCACCAGGCTGTTGGGGGGGACCACCGTGCCGGCGGACACCACCGCCCCGGCCCCCACAATGGAGCCGGCGCCAATCACTGCGTGGTCCAGCACCACGGCGTTCATCCCGATGAGGCACTTGTCCTCCACGGTGCAGCCGTGGAGGATGGCCCCATGGCCTACGGTGACGTATTCCCCCACGGCCACGTTACAGCCTGCGTCCCCATGGAGGACGCAGTTGTCCTGGATGTTGCTGGCTTTCCCCACGGTGATGGTCTCCTGGTCTCCCCGGAGGACGGCGTTGTACCAGACGTTTACCTGTTCTGCCAGGGTTACGTCCCCCCGGACAAAGGCCCCGGGGGCCACCCAGGCAGTGGGATGGATGTTGGGCATGGCGTGGCCCTCCTCAGCCCAGGACCCGCACCCGCACCACGCCGGGAATGGCGCTGACGGCAGCGGCGTCCACAGGGGCGTCGGTGTCCAGGATGGTATAGCTGTAGTCCCCTCTGGTCTGGGACGCGGAGGCAGCCACGGCGGGGACCGCAGCCACGATGGCGGCGGCATCCGCCCCCTTGGCTAAGACGCACACCCGGTTCTTGCCGCTGCGGGCCATGGTCAGGTTGGGGTAGTTCACGGAGTTGACGATGTTGCCGTTGTCCAGGTAGTCCTGGACCTGGCGGGCAGCCATGATGGCGCAGTTGTCCTCAGACTCCGGGGTGGAGGCCCCCAGGTGGGGGATGGCCACCACACCCTCCATAGCGGCGGTCTCGCTGGAGGGGAAGTCGGTGACATAGGCGGCACACTTGCCGCTGTCCAGGGCGGCCTTCAGGGCGGCGGTATCCACCAGTTCCCCCCGGGCCAGGTTTACCATGCGTACCCCGTCCTTCATGGCGGCGAAGGCCTCGGCGTTGATGCTGCCCTTGGTGTTGGGGTTCATGGGCAGGTGGAGGGAGATATAGTCGGCCCGGCCATAGAGCTGGGGCAGGCTGTCTACGATCTCCACCCCGGGGTAAAGGTTCAGGGCGTTGGCCACGGAGAGGAAGGGGTCATAGCCCACAACGTCCATGCCCAGGGCGGCGGCGGCGTTGGCCACCAGGACGCCGATGGCCCCCAGGCCCACCAGGCCCAGGGTCTTGCCCAGGAGTTCCGGGCCGGCATAGGCGGACTTGCCCTTTTCCACCACAGCGGCCACGTCCTCCCCGGCGGCGGACTGCTCCTTCACCCAGGCCACACCCTGGGCGATCTTCCGGGAGGAAAGGAGCAGGGCGGCCAAGGTGAGTTCCTTCACGCCGTTGGCGTTGGCGCCGGGGGTGTTGAACACCACAACGCCGCTGTCGGCAGCCCGGTCCAGGGGGATGTTGTTCACCCCGGCTCCGGCCCGGGCGATGCACTGCAATGCAGCGGGGAAGTCGTAGTCGTGGAGCTTGGCGGAGCGCACCAGGATGGCGTCCTCCTGCTCCATGGTGTCGCTGATTTCAAAGCGGTCGTCCAGCTGGGCCAGGCCCACCTTGGAGATTTTGTTCATGGTTTTGATATGATACATGGTTGGTCACCTCGAAGAATCATTTTGACGACGGGTTCGGTTGGGCTCCCGCCCAAACCTGGCCAGGGCTCCCGCCCTGGACCTGGCCAGAGGCTCTGCCTCTGGACTCCGCCACCTTTTGAAAAAGGTGGACGAAAACTTTCATCCTTAATTTTCCTTGTCGAACTTGCGGACGAAGTCGCACAGGGCCTCCACGCCTTCCATGGGCATGGCGTTGTAGATGGAGGCGCGCATCCCGCCTACGGAGCGGTGGCCCTTCAGGTTGGTGAAGCCCTGCTCCACGGAGGCCTTGACGAACTTGTCGTCCAGCTCGTCGGAGCCGGTGCGGAAGGTCACGTTCATGAAGGAGCGGGCCTCCTTCTGGGCGGAGAGCTGGAAGAGCTTGGTGCCCTCTAGGGCCTCGTAGAGCATGTTGGCCTTTTTGATATTCAGCTTTTCGATGCCTGCGGCGCCGCCCTGGGACTCCAACCAGTCGCACATGAGGCCCAGCATATAGATGCACCAGCAGGGGGGGGTGTTATACATGGAGTCCTTGTCGATCATGTGCTTGTAGTTCATGATGGCGGGGGTGATGGGCAGCTCCTTGCCTGCCAGGTCCTCCCGGATGATGACGATGGTGAGGCCGGCGGGGGCCAGGTTCTTCTGGGCCCCGGCATAGATCAGGCCGAACTTGCTCACGTCGATGGGACGGGAGAGGATGTCGGAGGACATGTCGCAGGCCACGGGCACGGAGCCGGTTTCCGGAACATACTGCCACTGGGTGCCCTCGATGGTGTTGTTGGAGCAGTAGTAGAAATAGGAGGCGTCAGCGCTGAGCTTGAGCTTGTCCTGGGCGGGGATGGCGGTGAAGGCATCCATGGGGGTGGCGTCGGTGGTGGTGCCGTACTTGTCCGCCTCCTTCTTGGCCAGCTTGGCGAAGTGGCCGGTGACGGCGTAGTCCGCCTTGCCGGTGGCCCCCATGAGGTTCAGGGGGACCATGCTGAACTGCATGGTGCCGCCGCCCTGGAGGAAGAGGACCTTATAGCCCTCGGGCACGTTCAGGAGTTTTCTGAACTTCTCCTGGGTGTCGTCAAAGATCTTCATAAAGACCTTGGAGCGGTGGCTCATTTCCATCACGGACATACCGGAGCCGTTGTAGTTGGTGATCTCTGCCCCGGCCCGTTGGAGGACCTCCAGCGGGAGCATGGACGGGCCTGCGGAGAAGTTGAAAACACGATCGTTTGCCATAAGAAAAGTTCCCCTTTCGCTTTTGTACTGTGTCGAATTTGCATCGCGCGGACGCAGGTGTATTCTTGTTTATTATAGTCCATGGTAGGATACCCCGTCAACGGAAACCTACCCCCTTTGGGGAAAAACTCCAAAACAGGCAAAAAAATTCCCACGAAAGCCAGGCTTTCATGGGAATTTCCCGTGCTCAGAATGTATCCAAGGGAAGGGGCTGGACACCGCCGGAGGCCAGGGCCAGGGGGGCGGTGGACACCGCCGGGGTGGCGGTCTGCTGGCTCAGGTTGGAGCACAGCTCTTCCAGGGGGCTGTCCAGGCGCAGGGCGGGAGAGGTCACAAACCAGTAGGCATTGGAGTTCTCAATCCGGGTGCCGTAGGCCTCCCCGATGGGGATGCGGCCGGGGGCGATGGCCTGGGAGGGGTCGGCGCAGTAGAACACGCCGTCGGTGTAGTCGGTGAGGAGGATGCCGTGGGGGACGCAGGCGGCGTGGAGGACGATGCCCTCCGGGTGCTGGGCCAGCAGGTCAATGAGGACCTGCCGGTTTGCCTCCCCGCCGGGGAGGAAGGCGTGTCCCACGGTAAAGCCGTTGTAGGAGAACACATAGGGCAGGCCCCGGCCGGAGCGCCAATAGGCGTCACGGTTGGAGCTCTCGGTGCTCTCGGCCCAGTTCTCGTCCCCCCGGAGCATAGCGGCCCGGCGGAGCATCATGGCGGAAGAGGCCAGGGTGCAGGTGCCGTTGCGCTCTTGCTTGAGGAAGACTTCCGGTTGGTTGATGTCCTCAAAGCTGGCGGCAAAGGCGGCGGGGAACAGGGCGGTCAACAGTAGGATGGTGAGCAGGAACTTTGCGATGGACTGGTGCATAGGCGGTCACTCCTTTGGTGGCTGCGTGTGGGGGTATCTTCAAGTGTTTGGATGTACAAACAGGGTGGCGGCAGGCTGTCCAACGGGGTGTGACAGAGCTGTTACCGTTTTGTAATATACCACAGAATGGACGGAAAAGGAACCCTTTTCGGGGATTTCCTGCCGGATTTTTACGGCCTCGACAAAAAGCGACGGGACAAAAGGGCTATTTTCGGGCAGATAGACAAGGAAAAACCCCGGCAGCGGGGCTTTTTGAAATTATGCTTTTCAAGGGCTTTGGGGTATGATATAATAGGAAGAGCAAGAAGCGCCTACCATTTACAACACTACTGATAAAAAGGAGCACTGATTACTATGGAACTGGAAACCGTCCTGTACCGCGTGGAGGGCAGCGTGGCTGTCATCAGCCTCAACCGCGTCAAGGCCATGAACTCCCTGAACAAGCAGATCTTCGCCGACCTGACCACCGCCTTTGAGGCCGCCCGTGACGACGCTGCCGTGCGCTGCGTGGTGATGAACGGTGAGGGCCGCGCGTTCTGCGCCGGCGGCGACATTGCCGAGATGAAGGGCATCACCACCGAGGACGCCTTCTTCGACTTCATGACCGTGGCCGGTGGGTTCACCACCCTGCTCAACACCTTCCCCAAGCCCGTCATTGCCGCTGCCCACGGCGCCATTGCCGGCGCCGGCACCTCCCTGGTGATGGCCGCTGACATCGCCCTGGTGGCAGACAACGCCATGTTCATCGTGGCCTTTGGCCAGGTGGGCCTGATCCCCGACTGCGCCTGCCATTACCTGCTGCCCCGTGTGGTTGGCCCCAACATCGCCAAGGAGCTGATGCTCACCCAGCGCGCCGTGAAGGCCGACGAGATGAAGACCCTGGGCATCGCCAACTATGTCTATCCCGCTGACCAGCTGATGGACGAGGCCATGAAGCTGGCCAATAAGATCGCCCGCGGCCCCCTGAACTGCTACACCAAGTCCAAGGCCCTGATGAACAAGGCCCATGAGACCACCCTGGCTGAGCTGCTCAAGGAGGAGACCGCCGACCAGGCCGCCGTGCGTATGCACGCCAACGCCGAGGAAGGCCTGGGCGCATTCCTGGAGAAGCGGAAGGCAAACTTCCAGTAAGCCACAGCTTCCCTTCGTAACAAAATGCCGCCGTTCCC
>NZ_JBQILM010000048.1:0-10481 GCF_056797215.1 Evtepia sp. | reverse complement strand
GGGAGGGCGACCCCTTAGAAATCTTCACCAACAGCGACGGCGGCGTGGTGTTCAAAAAATATTCCCTCATGGGTGGCCTGGGGGATTTCTCCTCCCAGCTATGCGAATCCCTTTACAAGAGCACCGGCAAGCTGGTCACCATCACCGACCGGGACACCTGCCTCTCCGTGGCTGGTGGCGGCAAGCGGGAGCTGGCGGACAAGAACATCTCCCCGGCCCTGGCCCAGATCATGGAGGGCCGGCAGATCTATCAGTATGAAGAGGGAGAGGCCCAGCTCCCAGCCAGCGATTATAGCGACCACTATATCATCACCACCGCCGCCCCCATCCTGGCGGAGGGGGACGTGTTGGGCTGCGTGGCCTTTTTGAGCGAAAAGGATTCCGTGGCCGTCAACGAGTCCGAATACAAGCTGGCCCAGACCATTGCGGGCTTCCTGGGACGGCACATGGAGACCTGAACTCCACCCGGCAGGCCCCGCTCCTCACCCCGGGACATAGTTGGCAAAGAAGGCCAGAACCGTTTTCCTGCGGTCCTGGCCTTCTTTGGGAACTTTTTGTATATTTCCACCCCCGCCCACATAGTATGTGTCACGGACAATGTGGGGAGTGGTGGCACTTGCGCACTGACATGGAAGAACGGGCCTGCGACCTGGCCCTTTACATCATTGAGAACAACGCGACCGTCCGCATGGCGGCCAAACGTTTCAGCATCAGCAAATCTACCGTACATAAGGACTTGTCCCAGCGGCTGCCCGCCTTCAACAAGCCCCTCTACCTCCAAGTAAAGGAGGTCTTGGAGCGCAACAAGGCCGAGCGCCACATCCGGGGCGGCATCGCCACCCGGAAAAAGTACAAAGGGGACGGCAACGAAGGATGAAGTCTGCCCCAAGGCCATTTTACCGCCTGGGGGGAAGATAACAAAAAGGGCAGCCCGGAAGCGGCCATTGCTGGCGTTTCTGGGCTGCCCCTGTGTCATATTTACGGAAGTTCCCGGAGCTCTGTCCCCTGCTGGGCGTACTCCGCCAAGCGCTCCTGGGTCACGGGGATGGCACACAGGCGCACATAGTCCCCTAAGGCAAAGTGGGAATAAAAGCCCACCCCGTCTTTGTGGTACAGCAGCACCGGGACCACATCGCTGCCGTAGCGCTGCTTGTTTAACCGCAGCTCCCCGTAGGCCACATCGTCCAAGGCCTGGCAGAGCTCCCGGATCTGCTCCGCCTCCATCTCCGGCCGCAGGGTCTTGACGGTATAGAAGCACAGCTCCTGGTAGAACTCGTACAGGGCATCGGAGTAATCGTGGTCGTCAAAATTCACCGTGATCTCCTGGACGCAGCTGCCCCCTTGGGGGACATACACGGTCATGGTGGGCAGGTTGAACATCCGCTCATCTGCCAAAAACTCATAGAACACCGTCTCCTGCTGGGAATGGGGGGCGGTGGCAAAACGCAAGCTGCTCCACGTCTCTGGGGGTGTGAGCAAGGCCTCCCCCATGCCCTCCTGATACTGGACGTTATAGGCGGCAATCCAATCCTCTAAGGAGAACGCAAAGTCCAGCTCCCCTTCCCTGCCCTGGATCACGGAGGTGTCCAGGGGTTTGGATGCCTGCTCCTGGGTGGCCGGTGGTGTATCCTCCTCCTCCCCCACCTCCTGGGTCCCGCAGGCGCACAGCAGGACCAGCAGGCACAAGGCCACGACAGCCCAACCTCTGCCCATCATTCCACCGAAATCAGGTAGTGGTACACCGGCTGGCCCCCTCGGAGCAGGGTGATCTCCGCCTCGGGGCAGGCAGCTTGGAAGCGTTCCAGGGCCGTCTGGGCCCCCTGCTCCTCCACGCCCTCGCCGTAGAAGATGTTGATGAACTCCCCGCCCCGGCTCTTGGCCTCCTGAGCCAGACGGTCCAGGACGGCGTCCAGGCCCTTCTCTGTGGCGAAGAGCTGGTTGTCCACCAGGGCGAGGTAATCCCCCTCCTGGATGTCCTGGCCGTCAAAGGTAGAGGTCCGGGCGGCGTAAGTAACCTCCATGGTGGTCACCATGCCCATGGCCTCCTCCATAGCCGCGGTATTCTCCCCGGGCTCCGCGTCCAGGTCCATGGCGATCATGGCGGAAATGCCCTGGGGCACAGTCTTGGCCTGAAGGACGATGATCTCCTTGCCCTCCGCCAGGTCCACACACTGCTGGGCAGCCATGATGATGTTCTTGTTGTTGGGCAGCACATAGACCACCTGGGCGGGGGTCTTTTTGATCTCCTTCAAAATATCCTCTGTGGACGGATTCATGGTCTGGCCGCCGCTGATGACCCCGTCCACCCCCAAATCGTGGAACACCTTGGCCAAGCCCTCCCCGGCGGCCACCGCCACAAAGCCGTAGCGCTTGGCCGCCGCTGGGTCCGCATGGCCCTCCAATTCCGCCTCGACGGCCTCCAAATCGTCGGTGCTCTGGGCCTGGCGGCCTGCCGCTAGGTCCTCCGCCTGGGTGCGCATGTTCTCAATTTTAGCCAGCTCTAGGGTGCCGTATTTCTGGGCCTCGTTGAGGGCACTGCCGGGGATGTCCGTGTGGACGTGGACCTTAAAGGCCTCGTCGTCCTCCCCGATCACCAGGCTGTCGCCAATGCTGTTCAAATAGTCCCGGAAGGGCTGCAAGTCCACAGTCTTCCCATCCTTGCGGACGATAAACACGGTGTCAAAGGTGAAGGTGATCTCTTCCAGGCTCTGGGCGGCAAAGTCCGCTTTTTCCTTGGCCTCCGGTTCCGCCTCCCCGGTGGGGGCCGCGATGCCCCGGAGCTCATCCAGCATCCCCTTCAGGAGGGTCACGAAGCCCATGCCGCCGGCGTCCACCACTCCGGCCTTTTTCAGCACCGGGTTCTGGTTGACGGTATCCGCCAAGGCTTCCTCCGCCCGGAGGATGGCGGACTCCAACACATACTCAAAGGCAGTGTTCTCCTCTGCCGCCCGTCCAGCCCGGTCCCCCGCCAGGCGGGAGACGGTGAGCACGGTGCCCTCCGCAGGCTTCATCACCGCCTTATAGGCGGCCACTACCCCGGCGTTGAGGCCGTCGGCCAGGTCGATGCCGTCCATGCTCTCCTTGTCCTTCATGGCCTTGGAGAAGCCCCGGAAGATCAGGGAGAGAATGACCCCGGAATTGCCCCGGGCCCCCCGCAGCATGGCAGAGGCATTGATGGCGGCGGCCTCCCCCACAGTGGTGGGGCCCTTCTTTTGCAGCTCCGCCGCGGCGGTGCCGATGGTCAAGCTCATGTTGGTGCCCGTGTCCCCGTCGGGGACGGGAAAGACGTTGAGCTCGTTGATCTTTTGCTTCTCTGCGTTCAGGGAGGCAGAGGCGTGGATGAGCATCCGCGCCAGCAGCTTTCCGTCAACTGACTGTACCATAACCCAATTCTCTCCTTACTCTTAGTCCACCACCATGGAGTCTACATAGACGTCCACGGACTTGACCTGGGCGCCGGTCATCCGCCCCACGGTGTAACGGACCTCGCTCATGATGGCGTCGCTCACCGCGCTGAGGTTCACGCCGTTGTCCACGATGATGTGCAGCTCAATGGCAACGCTGCCGTCCTCTTGCTGGACCACCCGCACACCCTTGGACATGGATTCATTGCGCAACAGATGCACCAGCCCATCCTTCTTGGACCGGGCGGCCATGCCCTTCACGCCGAAGCAGCTGGTGGCCACCGCGCCGGTGATGGTGGTGAACACCTCGCTGCTGATTTGGATCTCGCCTTTTTCCGTTTGAAGCCGCATCCCTTGATCCGTCCTTTCCCTATTTTCAAGCGTTGGATATAAAAGCGGAAAAAAATCCGCTTTTATAATTGTATTTTTGCGCATTATCATGTAAAATACTATGCAACCAGTGACTTTACTTCCTGCGCCCCCGTTGAAGTTTGCCCTGGATACGCTCCCTTGGCCTCTGGAATTTTTTTAACTATACCACAGCCGAGGGAAATCATGCAACCGTGTATGGGAGGTTTTTTCATGAATGTGACCAAATTGATCTTGAAGCTCGCCGCCCTGATCCTGGCCCTCGGCGCTGTCATCTGCCTTGTCATCGCCCACTACGACCGGATCACCGATGCCCTGGCCAGGCTGCTGGCCAAGGTCCAGGCCAAGAAGCAGGCCATGTGTGGCTGCTGCTCCTGCGGGGAGTTTTCCGACGAATTTGACGACTATGAGGAGTGGGGCATGTAAGCCAATGCCCCAGGCGGAGCGGTGTGACACCGCTCCGTTTTTTTCGCGCCTCCGGCCCCTTAGAATTTCAGGGCGGGGTGCTTGGGCTCCACCACGATGGGGTCAATGTTCTGGGCCACCACAAAGTTGAACAGGGCCACAGTCACCAGCTCGTCCTGGTCGTTGCGCTGCTCCACGGAGACCACGCAGCTGCGCTTGCCCACCCGCACCGGGGTGCCCCGGCAGAAGAGGTAGGCCCCGGTGGCCGGTTTCAAAAACTCCATGGTGCAGCTCTGGGTGACGCACATGTAACCATAGGGCACCAGGGCGTGGCCGGCGATGGTGTCGGCAAAGGCGGAGAGCATCCCCCCGTGGACACTGCCGTACTGCTGCTGGTTCCCCTTGCGGATCATCATAATCCCCTCGGCGGCGTCCTTTTCCGCCCGGATCAGGTGGATGCCGTTGTCCACCGCCCAGGGGTCCAGGCCCCGGATGGTCCCCAGCTGGGGGTCCTCCCCCACATAAAACAGCCCCTCCTTAACGCAGGAAGCCATTCAAAATCTCCTCCTCCGCCTCTTCCTCGGTGAGGCCCAGGGTCATGAGTTTTAGAATCTGGTCCCCGGCGATACGCCCGATGGCCGCCTCATGGATGAGCTGGGCGTCGGGGTGGTTGGCGGTGATGGCGGGGATGGACTGAATCTTTGCCTCCCCCATGAGGATGGAGTCACACTGGACGTGGCCGAACCCGGCGGCGTCCCCGATCATCCGGGGGTAGAACACCTGCTCGGAGGTATCCTGGGCCACGGAGCGGGAGATCACCCGGCCGGTGGCGTCCTTCCCCGCCAGGATCACGTCCATCTCGGAGGTGGCCTTCTGCTGGCCGTGGGTGAGCAGGCGCTCGGTGAGCACCGCCTCGGCCCCCTCCTTCACCACCACCTTGGTGTAGCGCTTGGTGGAGTCCACCCCCCGGAGCTGGGCGGTGTCCATTTGCAGGGAGGCGTCCTTTTCCAGGTACACCACCGTCTGGGGGTTCATCACCCGCTCGCCGGTGCCCTCCCCCTCGCCGTAGTGCTTTTCCACATACTGGACCTTGGACCGGGCCCCGATGTAGAAGGTGTGGACCCCGTCGTGCTTGGAGGCCTCGCTGCCGGCGTTGTGGATGCCGCAGCCGGCCACAATCACCACGTCGCAGTCCTCCCCGATGAAGAAGTCGTTGTACACCAGGTCGTCCATCCCCGTCTCGGAGATGATCACCGGGATGTGTACCGACTGGCGCTTGGTGCCGGGCTTGATGTGGATGTCGATGCCCGGTTTGTCCTCTTTGGTGACGATCTCAATGTTCTCGTTGGAGCTGCGAGAGAGCAGCTTGCCGTTCTTGCGGATGTTATAGGCCCCCTTGGGGGTGCCTTCCAGGTCTGCCACCTCCCGCAGGAGGCGCAGGTCCACCTTATTTTCTGCCATGGCTCATCCCTCCTTGTTCTGCTCACAGGCGCTGGGTTGTAAAAAGCTGCAGGTGCCGGCGGTCTCCGCCAGCAGGTGGGGCATGATCTCTGCCTTGGGCCCGTGGCGGGCCACCTCCCCCCCGGAGATCATCACGATCTCGTCTGCCAGGTCGATGATCCGCTCCTGGTGGGAGATTACCACAATGGTGTTCTTCCCCCGGCCGTGGAGGATGCGGAAGGTCTCCGTGAGCTTGGCGAAAGACCACAGGTCAATGCCTGCCTCCGGCTCGTCGAAGATCAGCAGGCCCTCTGGACGGGCCAGGATGGTGGCAATCTCGATGCGCTTGATCTCACCCCCGGAGAGGGAGGCGTCCATCTCCCGGTCCACGTAGTCCGCCGCGCACAGCCCCACCCGGTTCAGGTAGGAACAACACTCGTCCCGGGTGAGCTTCTTGTTGCCAGAGGCCAGCTCCAACAGGTCCCGCACCCGCAGCCCCTTGAACCGGGGGGGCTGCTGGAAGCCATAGCTGATGCCCAGCTTGGCCCGCTGGGTGATGTCCAGGGCGGTGATGTCCTGCCCGTTCCAAATAATCTGCCCCCCGGTGGGCTTAGCCAGACCCATAATGGTCTTGGCCAAGGTGGTTTTCCCCCCGCCGTTGGGGCCGGTGATGACCACAAAGGCGTTGTCGTCAATGGTGAGGTCGATGCCCCGGAGGATCTCTGTCTGTCCTCCGCCTTCCTCCACCTGGAAGCGTAATCCTTTCAATTCCAGCATATCAAACCAGCTCCTATCGCTGTTAAACTTGTCTTTTGTCCCCCCTGGCGGCCCTTGCCTGCCAGGGAATGATAAATTATACCACAACTCCCGCCGCCATGCAATCTTTTTGCAAGCTATGCCAGTCAACTTGCACAGCGAATCCTTGCAGGAGAATGGAATTCCCTGCAAATCACCCGTCATTTCTGCCAATCATTTTGCACACATCTTGACTTTTCATACAATTTTTGATAGATTCGTCCTAGATTCTAAGAGAAGCGCCCCAGGGCGCGGCGGCGCGAGAGAGACGATAGAACGGGAGGCTGTATCAAGACATGATCGAAGAATTGGGGTTCGACAACGAAAAGTATCTGGAAATGCAATCCGAGCACATCCGCTCCCGGATCAACCAGTTCGGCGGCAAGCTGTATCTGGAATTCGGCGGCAAGCTCTTTGACGACCACCATGCCTCCAGGGTCCTGCCCGGCTTCCACCCAGATTCCAAGGTGCGCATGCTCATGCAGCTCAAGGATCAGGTGGAAATCGTGGTGGCGGTGTCCGCCGTGGACCTGGAACGCAGCAAGATGCGGGGGGACCTGGGCATCTCCTATGGTCCTGACACCCTGCGGCTCATCGACGCCTTCCGGGGCTTTGGCTTCCAGGTGGACAGCGTGGTGCTCACCCGCTTCAGCGGCCAGGGCGCGGCGGAAATTTTCCAGTCCCAGCTGGAAAACCTGGGGCTGCGGGTATACCGCCACTACCCCATTGAGGGGTATCCCAACAACGTGCCCCTGATCGTCAGCGAACAGGGCTATGGCAAGAACGAATATGTGGAGACCACCCGCTCCCTGGTGGTGGTCACCGCCCCCGGGCCCGGCAGCGGGAAAATGGCCGTGTGCCTGAGCCAGCTCTACCATGAGTTCCACCGGGGGGTCCAGGCGGGTTATGCCAAGTTCGAGACCTTCCCCATCTGGAACCTGCCCCTCAAGCATCCGGTGAACCTGGCCTACGAGGCCGCCACGGCGGACCTCAACGACGTAAACATGATTGACCCCTTCCACCTAGAGGCCTATGGGGAGACCACGGTGAATTACAACCGGGATGTGGAGATTTTCCCTGTGCTCAAAACCGTCTTTGAGCGCATTTCCGGCCACTCCCCCTACCGCTCCCCCACAGACATGGGGGTGAATATGGCCGGTTACTGCATCGTCAACGACCAGGTGGTCCGCCAGGCCTCCCAGGAGGAGATTTTGCGGCGCTACTACGCCGAGCGCTGCCGCTACCGCCGGGGCCGCAGCGACGGCGGCGCGGTGTACAAAATCGAGCTGTTGATGAAGCAGCTGGGCCTCACAGAGCAGGACCGGGCGGTGGTGGGCCCCGCCCTGGCGGTGGCAGAGCGCACCGGCGCCCCCGCCGCCGCCATGGAGCTCCCCGACGGCAAGGTCCTCACCGGCAAGACCTCCGCCCTGCTGGGCTCCTCCTCCGCCCTGCTGCTCAACGCCTTGAAGTACCTGGCGGGCATCCCCGACGATGTCCACCTGATCTCCCCGGCGGTCATTGAGCCGGTGCAGGACATGAAGGTCAACGTGCTGGGGAACAAAAACCCCCTCTTGCACATCGACGAGCTCTTGGTGGCCCTGTCCATCAGCGCCGTTACCAACCCCAACGCCAAAAAGGCGGTATTGCAGCTGCAAAAGCTCCGGGGCTGTGAGGTCCACACCACGGTGATCCTCTCCGAGGCCGACGAGGACAGCTTCCGCCGCCTGGGCGTCCGGCTCACCAGCGAGCCGAAATACCAGACCACCAAGCTCTACCACGGCTAACGCCCCCGGTAACCACACGGATAATTCATAACGATTGGAGTTGTTTTTTATGTCCAAGACTTACATCCCCGCAGGCTACGCCCCCCTGCTGAACCTCTACGACACCCAGAAGGCCATCGGCCTTTTGAACCGCGTCTTTGAGGACACCCTCTGCGGCAACCTCCACCTGCGCCGGGTCTCCGCCCCCCTCTTCGTGGAGGCCTCCAGCGGCCTCAACGACGACTTGAACGGCGTGGAGCGCCCTGTATCCTTTGATGTCCCCGCCGCCCAGCGGGAGGCCCAGGTGGTCCACTCCCTGGCCAAGTGGAAGCGCATGGCCCTGTACAACTACCACTTCCCTGTGGGGGAAGGCCTGGTCACGGACATGAACGCCATCCGCCGGGACGAGGTCCCCGACAACCTCCACTCCATCTATGTGGACCAGTGGGATTGGGAAAAGGTCATTGCCCCCAGGGACCGGACCCTGGATTATTTGAAATCCACCGTCCAGCGCATTGTGGACGCCATTGCCGACACCCAGCGCACCTTGCAGTCCGTGTTCCCCCAGCTCAGCGTCCTGCCCCAGATCAGCACCAACCTCTCCTGTGTCACCACCCAGGAGCTAGAGGACAAATACCCAGAGCTCACCCCCAAGGAGCGGGAGGACGCCTGGGTGAAGGAGCACCCCACCACCCTGCTGATGCAGATCGGCGGGGCCCTGAAATCCGGCCACCCCCACGACGGCCGGGCCCCGGACTATGACGACTGGCAGCTCAACGGGGACATCCTCCTCTGGGACGACCTTCTCGGCCGGGCCTTTGAAATCTCCTCCATGGGCATCCGGGTGGACGCGGCAGCCCTGGACCGTCAGCTCACCACCGCCGGCTGCGACGACCGCCGCACCCTCACCTTCCACAAGCTGCTCCTGGAAGGCAAGCTGCCCCTGACCATCGGCGGGGGCATCGGCCAGTCCCGTATGTCCATGATCCTCCTGGGCAAGGCCCACATTGGGGAGGTCCAGGCCTCCATTTGGGACGACGAGACCATCCAGGTCTGCGGCGACGCGGGTATTATATTGCTATAAGACAGAGCACAAAAACCGCCGCACCCTTCCCGGTGCGGCGGTTGGCCCATATACGAAAGGATATGCCATGACCATCAAACTTTACGACCAGGACAGCCATTTGCGCAGGTTTTCCGCCCAGGTTCTCGCCTGCACCCCCCGCGCAGACAAGCGCTGGGACGTCTTTCTGGACCAGACTGCCTTTTTCCCCGAGGGGGGCGGCCAGCCGGCCGACCAGGGTACGCTGACAGGGCCGGCCGCAACCCCGGTGGCGGTGCTGGATGTCCAGGAACAGCCAAAAGGCATCGTCCATATCTGCGGCGGCCCGCTGCCCCAAGGGGCCCAGGTCCAGGGCACCCTGGACTGGCCCCTCCGCTTTCGCCGGATGCAGTGCCACTCCGGGGAGCATGTGCTCTCCGGCCTAGCCCACCGCCTCTACGGCTGCAACAACGTGGGCTTCCACATGGGGGAGGCGGAGGTGATCCTGGATTTTGACCGGGAGCTCTCCCCGGAGGAACTCCAACGCTTAGAAGATGAGGCCAACCGGGTGATCTGGGAAAACCGCCCTGTCACCGCGGACTATCCCACCCCGGCAGCCCTGGAGGCCCTGGACTACCGCAGCAAGCTGGAACTGACGGAGGATGTGCGCATCGTCACCATCCAGGACTGCGACGTGTGCGCCTGCTGTGCCCCCCATGTCAGCTTCACCGGGGAGATCGGCCTGGTGAAGCTCATCAACGCCATGCGCCACCGGGGCGGGATGCGCCTGTGGATGGTGGCTGGGTCCCTGGCCCTGGCGGACTACCGGCGCAAGCAGGAAAACGTGGCCGCCATCTCCGCCGCCCTGTCGGTGAAGCAGGGGGAGGCCGCCCAGGGGGTGGCCCGGGTGCAGCAGGAACTGCAAGACCTGGGCCTGGCCTTGAAGGAGGCCAAGCACGCCCTGGTGGCGGAAAAATGCAAGGCCCTGCCGGAGGCAGCAGGGAACCTCTGCCTCTTTGAACCCGGTTTGGACATCCCCGGCCTGCGCACCCTGGTAAACGCCGGGGTTGCCCGCTGCGGCGGCATCTGTGCCGCCTTCACCGGCTCGGACAAGGACGGCTACCGCTGCGTGATGGGCAGCCAGACGGTGGACCTCCAGGCCCAGGCCAAGGCCATCCACCAGGCCCTGGGGGGCAAGGGGGGCGGACAGCCGGGTATGATCCAGGGCAGCGTCACCGCCAGCCGGGCGGAGATCGAAGCCTA
>NZ_JBQILM010000047.1:0-11223 GCF_056797215.1 Evtepia sp. | reverse complement strand
CCCGCCACCAGCACCGGCCCCGTTTTGGGCAGGCTGGGCAGCCGCTCCAACATGGCCGCCACCGCCCGGGCCGCCCCCAGGACCTCCTCTCGCTGCCGGGGCAGCTGGGGCAGGTCCAAGGTGAGATAGCGCCCCACCGGCCGCCCCAGGGCCTGGGCCCCCTGCTGGTCCAGGATTTCCACCTGGGTCAGGGGCAGGCCAAACAGCGTGTCCTCCTCCGCCCGCACCCCGGGCAGACGGGCCGCCCCGCCCCCCTGGGCCAGTTCCCTGGCCTCCAAGGCCAGGTCGATCTTTCGGTCAAAATTCATGCCTTCCCTCCCACCGCCTCCATTATATATAAGGTAGAGCCCCTATATCTGGTAGGCGTTTCATTTGCTGCTACTAGCCTTTGCCGGAGGAAGGGGAAGTATGCAAAAGTTTTGTTTTTTCCCGAAAAACGCTTGCATTTCAAGGAAGTCTGTGTTAAAATACATTCTCGCACAGGACTTTATATTTTATTTTAAGGTATCGGAGGAGGTGTTTGGTTTGCCGAATATCAAGTCTGCAAAGAAGCGTGTTCTGGTCAATCAGGCAAAGGCTGCGCGCAACAAAGCCGCAAAGTCCGCTCTCAAGACCAAGCTGAAGTACTTTGACGCCGCCGTCAGTGAAGGCAACCGCGTCGAGGCCGATCAGAGATACTTGGAGGCCGTCAAGGCTGTGGATCAGGCTGCTGCCCGTGGGTTGATGCACAAGAACACCGCGGCCAACCGCAAGAGCAAGCTCACCCTGCGGCTCAACAAGCTGCCCCAGTGAGCAAAGGACAAGAACCGTCTGATTCTCAGGCGGTTTTTTTCTTTGCCCAAAATCCCTCTTGACTTTTCCCAACGTCCAGAATATACTAAAAATTCAACATTTCGACACCATAAAAAACAAAAGAAAGGAAGGCTCCCCCCTATGCCCAACACACCCCTGAAGCCCGGGGAGAACAAGATGGGCGTTCTCTCCGAAGGCAAGCTCCTGGCCAACATGGCCGTCCCCATTATGATCTCCATGCTGGTCCAGGCCCTTTACAATATTGTGGACAGCATCTTCGTCTCCCGGCTCAGCGAAAACGCCCTCACCGCTGTGTCCCTGGCCTTCCCCCTGCAAAACCTGATGATTGCCGTGGGGGTGGGCACCTCCGTGGGCATGAACGCCCTGCTCTCCCGGGCCCTGGGGGCGAGGGAACAGGAGGAGGCGGACCGCACCGGCAACGTGGGCCTCTTCCTGGCCCTGTGCTCCTTTGTGCTCTTCGCCGCCATCGGCATCCCCGGCTCCCGGCTGTTCTTCCAGCTTCAGACCGACGTAGCAGAGATTGTGGATTACGGCGCAATGTACGGCATGGTGTGCCTGGGGGCCTCCCTGGGCCTGTTCTGCCAGATCACCTTTGAACGCCTGCTGCAATCCACCGGGCGCACCAAGCTCTCCATGGCCATGCAGCTGGTGGGGGCCATCATCAACATCATTCTGGACCCCATCCTCATCTTCGGCCTCTTCGGCCTGCCCCGGCTAGAGGTCATGGGGGCGGCGGTGGCCACCGTGGTGGGCCAGTGCTGCGCCGCCCTGGTGGGCCTGGCGCTGAACCTGAAGTATAACCCGGAGATCCACGTGCGCCTGCGCCAGATCCGTTGGCACGGCCCCACGGTGCGGGGCATCTTCCACATCGGCTTCCCCTCCATCGTCATGCAGTGCATCGGTTCCGTGATGGTCTTTGCCGTCAACGGCATCCTGGTGGCCTTCACCACCACCGCTGCCGCGGTGTTCGGGGCCTATTTCAAGCTCCAAAGCTTCATCTTCATGCCTGTGTTCGGCTTGAACAACGGCATGGTGCCCATCATAGCCTATAATTATGGGGCAAAGAAGCCGGAGCGGGTCCATAAGACCGTAAAACTCTCCGTGGCCACGGCCATGTCCATCATGGCTGTGGGGACCCTGGTGTTCGAGGTATTCCCCGGCCAGCTCCTGCAGCTCTTTGAAGCCTCCCCGGAGATGTTGTCCATCGGGATCCCTGCCCTGCGCCTCATCGGCCTGTCCTTTATCATGGCGGGGCACAACATCCCCGCCGCCGCCGTGTGCCAGGCCATCGGAAACCCCATGCACAGCCTGGTGGTCTCCGTGTGCCGCCAGCTGGTGGTGCTGCTCCCCGTGGCCTGGCTGCTGTCCCAGACGGGGAACCTGACCCTGGTGTGGCTTGCCTTCCCCATCTCGGAGGTGGTGGCACTGGTGATGAGCGCCGTCTATCTGAAAAAAGCCCTGCGCAGCGCCGACGCGGTGATGGCAAGCGGGGAGGCGGCATAACACCCTTTGGAACACTGGGCGGGGGCTGGTTCGGCCTGCGCCCATCTTCCAAAACTCTTTTCTTGACAAGCTGCCGCTCCCCCGCTATAATGAAAAAAAGATGACGGAGCCGTTTCAAGCCGCCTGGATTGATTGACCGTTCGGGGCTGCCCCAGCGGTCATTTGTCTGTCCAGGGGCGTGCCGTAACGCCGCTTCGTCCCCCCCTTTCCCGCAAACATATATTTCATCGTAAGGAGGGTTTCCCATGGGAACCAGTATCAAAAGATCCATTGGGATCCGGGTTGCCTGTGCCATCATCGGTGTGCTCCTGTTCAGCGTTGTGACGACGGTGAATATCATCCGGATCCAAGATACCCAAGATGCCAGCGGCCAGGCCCGCAATGTGTTGGACCATGCCCAAGCAGCCGAGACCGCCCACTATAAATGGGCCGCGAACCTGAGCAATGCCCTCTACGCTGGTACAGAGTTCACTGGCAGTATGGACCACACCGGCTGTGTCCTAGGCAAATGGCTCTACAGTGAACTGGGTATGGAGAACACCACCCTGGAACAGCTCCGGGCTGAAATCGAACCCCTCCATAGACAGCTCCATGAATCCGCCAGCACCGCGCTGTCCCTCCTGGCCACCGACCCGGCCCAGGCCCAGGCCTACTATCAGGAGACCATCCAGGGGAACCTGACCACCCTGGTGGGCTTGCTGGACCAGGTGGTGGAGTGCGGCACACAGCTCAGCAACGATGCCGCTGAGGCCATGCAGAAGACCATCAACATCATGCACGTGCTCACCTGCATCTGCCTGGCCCTGAACCTGATTTCCCTGATTAGCCTGGTGGTGTATGTGATGCGCGCAGTGATCCGCCCTCTGCTGCGCATCACCGAGCGCACCAAGCCCCTCCAGCAAGGCGACTTGACCCTGCGCCTCAACTACAAATCCAAGAACGAGCTGGGGCAGCTGGCCAAGACCTTGGAGCAATCCATGGGCCGTATCCACGAGTATGTAGACGACATCAACCGGGTGATGGAAGAGCTCTCCCGGGGCAACTTCGATGTGGGCACCAGCGTTCGCTACATCGGCGACTTCCAGTCCATTGAGGCATCCTTGAACCGCTTCACCTCCGCCCTGTCTGAATCCTTGGGGCACATCTACCAGGCCGAGCGCCGGGTGGCAGGGAACGCCGAGCAGCTTTCCAGTGGTTCCCATGCCCTGGCCCAGGGGGCGACCCAGCAGGCCAGCGCTGTGCAGGAGCTGTACGCCACAGTGGATAACCTCTCCAAGAGTTCTGAAAAGAATGTGGAGCTGGCCAGCGGGGCCCAGCGCAATGCCCAGAACACCAGTGAGCAGGTCAATCTGAGCAGCAAGCAGATGGAGAACATGGTCTCTGCCATGACGGATATCTCCGAGGCCTCCCAGCAGATCGGCAAGATCATTGCTACCATTGAGGACATCGCCTTCCAGACCAACATCCTGGCCCTGAATGCCGCCGTGGAGGCTGCCCGGGCGGGCAGCGCCGGAAAGGGCTTCGCTGTGGTGGCTGACGAGGTGCGCAGCCTGGCCTCCAAATCTGACGAGGCCGCCAAGGCAACCAAGGACCTCATTGAAAATTCCATCCTGGCCACAGAGCGTGGCACAAAGATCGTGGGCGAGGTGTCCCAGTCCCTGAAGCGGACCCTGGAGCTGGTGGTGGAGTCCAACAGCGCCATCGGCGCCATCGCCGCCGCCATCCACGAGGAGGCGGAATCCCTGGCCCAGGTCTCCGAGGGCATCGGTCAGATCTCCTCCGTGGTCCAGACCAACTCCGCCAGCAGTGAGGAGTCCGCAGCGGTGAGCTCCGAGCTCTTTGAACAGGTCCACCTCCTGGAAGAGGAGACCAAGAAGTTCAAGCTGCGCAAGGAGCAGGCTTACAGCACCATGACCTAACTGCATAGGATAACAAAAGCGGCAGCCTCACGGCTGCCGCTTTTTAGTGCGTCAAAAAAGGCGAAGCCGTTTTTGACGCACTAAAAAGCCAGCCCCGCGGTTTCCCGCGGGGCTGGCTTTCGCTAGGGGCATTTCATGAAAGGAGTTTAAGAGATTAGTCGTACTTGTAAAAACCTTCGCCGGTCTTCTGGCCCAGCAGGCCAGCGCGGACCATCTTCTTCATGGTCAGGGCAGGACGATACTTGGAGTCGCCGGTTTCGGTGAAGATGGTCTCCATGATGGCCAGGCAGATGTCCAGGCCTACCAGGTCGGCCAGGGCCAAGGGGCCCATCTTGTGGTTTGCGCCGTACATCATGGCGGTGTCGATATCCTCCTTGGAGGCGATGCCGTTCTCCAGGACGATGATAGCCTCGTTGATCATGGGGAAGAGGATGCGGTTGACCACGAAGCCGGGGGCCTCGCCGACCTCGACAGGGCTCTTGCCGATCTCAGCGGCGCAGTCGTACACGGCCTTGAAGCACTCATTGCTGGTACGGGCACCCCGGATGACTTCCACCAGCTTCATGGCGGGAGCGGGGTTGAAGAAGTGCATCCCCAGGACCTTGTCGGGGCGCTTGGTGGCGGCGGCAATGGCGGTGATGGAGATGGAGGAGGTGTTGGAAGCCAGGATGGTCTCGGGCTTGCACAGCTCGTCCAGCTCCTTGAAGATCTCCTTCTTGATGTCCAGGACTTCGATGGCGGCTTCCACCACCAGGTCGCAGTCAGCGGCGGCGGAGAGCTCCAGGGTGTAGCTCACGCGGCCCAGGACGGCGTCCTTGTCGGCCTCGCTGATCTTGCCCTTGGAGACCTTCTTCTCCATGTTCTTCTTCAGCACGCTCTCGCCGCGCTGGATGAAAGCGTCGGCAATGTCGCGGACGATAACGGTCTTGCCAGCCTCTGCGAAAACCTGGGCGATGCCCATACCCATGGTGCCGGCGCCCAGCACCATGATCTTATTGATAGCCATGATAGTGTTCCTCCTAAATGATCTTTCTGTGTTGCTTGTCTGTTTAGCGGTTCTTGAAGCCGCTGAGCTTGCGCTTCTCCACGAACGCCTTCATGGCGTCCTTCTGGTCCTCGGTGCCGAAGCAGGTGGCGAAGGCCAGGGATTCGTAGGTGACGGCGGTGGAGATGTCGCAGTCGATGCCCCGGCGGATGGCCATCTTGGATGTGCGGATGGCAACCTGGGCGTTGTTGGCAATGCGGGTAGCCAGCTTCAGGGTGTAGTCCATGAGCTCCTCGGCGGGGACCACGTGGTTCACCAGGCGGATGCTCTTGGCCTCCTCGGCGCCGATGGTGTCGGCGGTGTAAATCAGCTCCATGGCAGCGCCGGTGCCGATGATACGGGCCATACGCTGGGTGCCGCCGAAGCCGGGGATGATGCCCAGGCCCACTTCCGGCTGGCCGAACTTGGCCTTCTCAGAGGCGATGCGGATGTCGCAGGCCAGGGCCATCTCGCAGCCGCCGCCCAGGGCGAAGCCGTTCACCGCGGCGATGGTGGGCTTGGGGAACATGTCCACCCGCATGAGCAGGTTGTTGCCCAGCTCGGAGAAGTTCAGGCCTTCCTCCACGTTCATGGTGGCCATCTCGCCGATGTCAGCGCCGGCGATGAAGGCGCGGCCTGCGCCGGTGATCACCACGACGTAGATGTCGTCGTCGCGCTCCACCTCATCCAGCGCTGTGCTCAGGTCGGCAAAGACCGCCTTGCTCAGGGCGTTCAGGGCTTCAGGACGGTTCATGGTGATGATACCAATGTGGTCCTGCTTGGTGACTTCTACTAAAGCCATAGTGTTACCTCCTAAAAATAACTAGGAATCAAAGACTAGGTCCTGGGCCCGGCAAAAAGCACACAAGACCCGTGCAGATGTCATTCACCTGCAACAATAATTCAATATCAGTATACTTCATTTTTCCCCTGGGAACAAGGCGAAACTCTTCGCTGATTTTGCCAAAAAAAGAGAAAGTGCAGCGCCATTTCTGTGGTATTTTCAGGAGGGTTCATGCAAGATTCCCCAGCAAAGCCAGGTATACCGGCGGCAGGAAGATGGCCGGGAGCATATTCCCCGCCGGGATGGGCCGCTTGCCCATGCCAAGCATGTTGATCCCCAGAGCCAGGATCAGCACGCCGCCCACGGCGGACATCTCCCCGATCACTGGCTCACTGAGCACCCCTGCCAGCACCCCGGACAACAACACAATGCCCCCCTCATACAGCAGCACCGGCAGCACGGAGAAGAGCACCCCCACCCCCAGGGCGGCGGTGAAGCTCACGGCGGTGACCCCGTCAATAACGCTCTTGGACAGGAGGACGGACCAGTCCCCCTCCAACCCCGCTTGGAGGCTGCCCACCAGGGCCATGGCCCCCACGCAGAACACCAGGGAGGCCCCCACAAAACCCTGGGTAAAGCTGCTCTCCCCCTCCCCGGGGCCGTCGAAGCGGCGGCGCAGAAGTTCCCCCAGGCTATCCAGGCGTTTTTCGATGTTGATGAGGGTGCCGATGACGGTGCCCACCACCAGGCACACCAGGACACAGAGCATATTCTCCGTGGCCACGGCCCCGGCGATGCCAATGACCACCACACACAGGCCCATGGCCTCCATGAGGGCGTCCAGCAGCCGCTTTGGCAGACGGCGCTTCAGCAGCAGGCCTAGGGCGCTGCACAGGAGTATGACGGCACAGTTGATGAATACGGCAGGCATAGCGGGTTCCTCCTTGGCGCTTACGGCGCAGGGCAATTAAAAAATAAAGAGACCGCCCCAGGCGGCCCAAAATTTGGCGTTTCCCGGAAAATTATACCACAGCCCGCCCCTTCGTTTCAAGCCCGTATGCGGCAGCCCAGGGGCTTTTGTTTGCCACAAAAACAGTGGACGCGGCGGGGGGGGGTGTGATAAAATAGAGGAAAAGGAAGGTGAGGCCCATGGACTGGGAGACCACAACAGCCCAAGGGCTGCACATCACAGAGCTTAGCGCCCGCTATGACGCGGCCTGTAAGCGGGTACTGTCAGAGAAGTCCATCCTGGCGTGGATTATGAAATCCTGCTTGGAGGAGTATCAGGACTGTAATGTTCAGGAGATCGCGGAGAAGTACATCGAGGGGCAACCCCAGGTGGCCTCTGTTCCAGTGCTGCCAGATGAGGACGGCACGGTAATCCACGGCATGGATACCCAGGATACATCCCTCCGAGAGGGGACCGTCACCTATGATATCCGCTTCCGGGCCATCGTCCCCGGTACCGGGGAGCATATCAGCCTTATTGTCAACGTGGAGGCACAGAACGATTACTACCCTGGGTATCCCCTGCTCATGCGGGGCGTATACTATTGTTGCCGGATGGTCTCCGCCCAGTATGGCCGGGAATTTACTGGGCCCAACTATGGGAAGCTCAAAAAAGTCTACTCTATCTGGATCTGTATGAATCCACCCAAGGGGAAGGAAAATACCATCAACCGCTACCGTTTGGTGGAGGAACACTTGGCGGGTGCGGCCAAAGAAGCGGTAGACCATTACGACCTGCTGTCCATCGTCATGATCTGCCTGGGGGACCCAGAGGCGGGGGGCAGCGAGAGCGCCCTTCGGATGTTGGATGTTCTGTTTTCCGACAAGACCAGCGTGGCGGAGAAAAAGAAGATTTTACAGGAGGAATATGCCATCCCTATGACACAGAAGCTGGATCAGGAGGTGTCGTCTATGTGTAACTTGAGCGAAGGTGTTTTGAGGAAGGGCTTGGCCAGAGGCCGTGCCGAAGGTATGGCGGAAGGCCGCGCGGAGGGCCGCGCAGAAGGCATGGCCAAGGGCCGTGCAGAGGGCATGGCGGAGGGAATCCTAACCTCCATCCAGAGCCTGATGAAAAACATCCATGTATCTGCTGCCCAGGCTATGGTGATTCTGGATGTCCCAGAAGGGGAGCGGCAGAAGTATCTTGACTTGTTGGAAAAACAATGATGGAAGAACCCTCCGGGCCTTGGGGCTTGGAGGGTTCCTTTTTCCCCCCGGATGTTGTCAAAATTTGCCGGCTGTGGTATGATAAGGGCAAATCAACTCTGGAGGTCCTAACATTATGAAGCGAATTTTGGCTTTTTTCCTCTCTATCCTCCTGCTGAGCACCCTGTTTTGCGTCCCCGCCTATGCGGTGGGGGAGAAACTCCTTGCCATCACCTACGACGACGGCCCCGGGGCCCACACCGCCCGGCTCTTGGACGGCCTGAAGGCGCGGGGGGCCCAGGCCACCTTCTTTATGGTAGGCCAGAGTGCCGCCCGGTACCCGGACCTGGTGAAGCGGGTGTACCAGGAGGGCCACCAGGTGGCCAACCACAGCTATAACCACAGCCAGCTCACCAGCCTGTCCACCCAGGGGGTGCGCAACCAGATTCAGAACACCAACGCGGTGCTGGACCAGGCCTGCGGCGCAGGCAGCACTTACATGGTCCGGGCCCCCTATGGCAGCACCAACGCCGCCGTCCGCCAGGCGGTGGGGGCGCCCCTGGCGTTCTGGTCGGTGGATACCCTGGACTGGAAAAACCGCAACGCCACCACCGTGAAAAACGCCGTGGTCAACGGGGCCAAGGATGGGGGCATCATCCTGGTCCATGACATCCACCCCACCACGGTGGACGGCACCCTGGCCGCCATTGACGTGCTGAAAGGCCAGGGCTACCAGTTTGTCACCGTCCAAGAGCTCTTCCGCCGCCGGGGGGTGGCCCTGGAAAACGGGGTGCAATATACAAGCTGTCCCCCCAACGGCACAGACCTGGGGCCCGTCCAGGCCCCCAGCGTCACCGTGGAACCGGCGGGGGACAAGCTCCGCGTTACCCTCAGCGCCCAGGAGGGGGCTGCAATCTACTACTCCACCGACGGCTCCCCCCTGAACCAGGCCAGCGCCCGGTACGGGGAACCCCTGCTGGTGTCACCGCCCTGTAGCCTCCGGGCTGTGGCGGCGTTCAACATGAACGGCAGCCGCAGTGAGGTGGTGACCCAGGACTTCACCATGCCCATCACCCAGGCCCCCACCGCCTCCCTCCAAGACGGGCGGGTGGCCCTGGACTGCAAAACCCCCGGCGCATCCATCTCCTACACCCTGGCCGGGGCACAGACCAGCGACGGGGCCCAGGACTACACCGCGCCAATGGAACTCACCCCCGGCACCACCGTCACCGCCTGGGCCAGCGCCAGCGGCTGCCTGGACAGTGCCCAGGTGCAGTATACATATTCCCAGCTGAAAAACCTCTTCGCCGACGTCCACCCGCAGCAGTGGTATTACAGCGCCATAGACCGGGCTGCCGCCGCGGGCTATCTGCAGGGGGGCCAGGGGTGCCAATTCCAGCCTGACGCCCCCATAACCCGGGCCCAGCTTGTGACCATCCTCTACCGCGCCACCGCCGAGATTCCAGACGGCACCCCGCTGCCCTTCCCGGACGTGCCGGGCACGGCTTACTACTTCGGCCCTGTGCTCTGGGCCTGGGAGTCGGGCCTGGTTCGGGGCTATGAGGACGGCGGCTTCCACCCCGACCAGCCGGTGAGCCGCCAGGAGCTGGCTTTGATTTTCTACCGTTACCTGCTCCACTGTGATGTGCTGTTGTCCAAGGGGGATATCAGCGGCTTCCAGGATGCCGATGCCATCCCGGCCTGGGCCGCCCAGGCGGTGGGGGAGCTCTCCGCCAGCGGCCTGCTCCAAGGGGATGCCAAGGGGAACTTTGCCCCCACGGCAGTGGCCAGCCGGGCCCAGGCCGCCCTGCTCCTGCTGCGCTGCGTGGACTACATCACCTTAGACCGCCTGCCCATGCCCCAGGAACTGCGGCAGTGACCTGTCCAAAAACCCAAAACGCCCACAAAAGGGCCAGGGAATCACTTCCCTGGCCCTTTTTCGTGTTTTTATGCCCCCTGAGGGTCTAAACGGATGGAGTCACGCACCGCCTGGAAACCAGGATGGGACAGGACTTCATCAATGGGGATGCGGCCGGTGGTGTAGAGGACGAAGTTATAATGCTCCCCATTGTCATAGTAGTCGAAGTTGGCTTCATAGGTGACTTGTTCCTTGTCTTTGTAGGCTGTATAAATCACCTCATGGCCTGGGAGCGGATGGCTGATGGGGGTGACGGGACGAAGGATGCGCTCTTTGCTGAACTCATCTGTCAAGGACGTTAGGGCATGGTAGGAATCCAGCTGGTCTTTCTCTGTGGCGATGTGGAGACAAAAGGAGTGGTCGGGTGCATAGAACATCAAGGCGTTGGCGTAGGCGTCTGGCGTGTCGGGGTCTAGGTAAAAGCCCTCTGGGGGAGCAACGGAGATGGGGCCGACATGCAGACGGCCATTTTTATACAGAAACATAAATTTCCTCCATTCTTGTATTGCGTCTGATTCATGCCTCTTGAGGCTCCAAGCGGATGGACGCGAAAAGCGCTTGAAAGCCGGGGTGGGACAGAACCTGGTCTATGGGGACACTGCTGGTGACATAAACTGTGCAGCTCTCCTGCGCCTGCCCGTCGCCACCGTCAAAGTGGGCGGAATAATATTGGTTCCGGTTTTCATAGGAGTAATCGCTCCGGTAGCTCACTTCGTAACCTGGGAGGGGGTGGGTGATGGGGGTGACGGTTTGGAGAATCTCCTCTGGGTCACACTCATCCAGGTCGTTTTCCGCGGCAGCGTGGGCATCCATGGTGGCCGTTTCTATGGTCATGTGGACAAGGAACGTGTGGTCTGGGGAAAAGAACATCACGGTGTTGTAAAAGGCGTCGGGGCTTTCGTTGTCCAGATAAAACCCCTCTGGGAGGGCAAAGGAGAACGGGCCAGCGTAAAAACGGCCGTTTTTATAAAGGAACATAAGAACCACCATCCTATATTTTCTCAATGAATGCAGCTAAGCGGGCAACGGTTTCGTCGTCCAGTGTGGATACATTCAGGGTTTTCGGGGCATCAAGGCTGACCAAGTAGTCCACACTCACCCCGTACAG